>JAUVGT010000034.1 GCA_030593645.1 Deltaproteobacteria bacterium | reverse complement strand
CCAGCCTGCATCCACAAACACGGGTTCGCGGCCTTTGCCTTTTTGTCCGGTTTCACCAGCCATACCTGACCGCCTAACACAGAACGAATACTATCATGACGTTCCATATCACCATTTACCCCTTTTTTATAAGAAGATCCGTAGCCCTGTTGATTTCTTCGATTTTCTCCAGTGTTTTCTGACATTTTTTACTCCTTTGTTTTTCAGTAATTTTTAAATACTGTATAGAGCAAAAGGCATGCCACTCATGCTTTATTCACGTTAAACCGGTATAAGCTCCTAATAATTCGATGTTTAGAGAATATAACAAGTCAAAAGTCAGGGCAGGCCCCAACCGAATTTGGATGTAGTAATTCTCCACACACTCTCCGGCAGATATAACCAATCTAGCCGCAGACATAAAAATAATCATTTATAAATAGGGAGTTAACTCCCTGTTGGATTTTTCAACATACGTGTCGTATATTTCAACACTCGCCCGGAATGAATTACAAGAGCGGTTTCAAGATATAAAAAAGGCAGCTCATATCGAAAGAATCAAGTGAGCTGCCTTTAAGAACTCATAAAATAAAACCAACTAAAGAGAATTAAACACTTTCTCTCAGTTTTTTACCTGCTTTAAATTTTACAACATTTCTTGCTTTAATTTTAATCGTTTCACCAGTTTGTGGATTTCTACCCTTACGCGCTTTACGGCGGCTTTTCTTAAAAGTACCAAATCCCACGAGAGTGACTTTCCCATCTTTCTTTTTCAGTGCCTTTGTTACACCGGTTGTAAATGAATTCAGAGCTGTTCCCGCTGCGGTTTTTGTAATCTTCGCATCCTTTGCCATTCTTTCGATCAGTTCGGCTTTTGTCATCTTGTTTCCTCCCTTGCAGTATATAATTAAAAAATCCGGATTTCCCCGGGACTAAAAAGCATTCTGTTGTCGGAGCCGAAAGTAAAGCCAGCATTTCGCCTAATGGAAAATCAAGGCTTTCAATGAATCAAATAGAATCCATTTTAAGAAAATGCATCCCAGTGGAAAACATTTATCCGCCCCGGACGGACTCATACCCCACAGGCAGGCTCTAAAAAAGCGAATTGTTTACTCCTGATTTTTTCATTCAATTTACAGCAACAAAATTATAAAGTCAATAGGAAATACCCATTGGTTAAGGATTTATAAGAATAATCTTCCGAATACCTGCTTTCTGTCTATATTTACCAAGATCATAAATTTAATAATTTTGCTTTTAAGAAAGGTTCATAATAAAACGTCATGGCTCTTTGTCATCGTGGTTAATCAATTCTGACTGCCTGTTTATCGATTCCCTGTGGATCAGCTTTAATAGCTGTTTTACAAAATTCCTTCCCAATCCCATTTCTTCACCGGCATCAACTCTTCTCTTCACGATTTCCTTCCACCTCTGCAATTGGAATATCGTCACTCTATTGTCCCGCTTATACCTGCCGATCTTTTCAGATATCTCCATTCTTGAAGCCAATGTACGCATGATATTATCATCCAGCTCATCGATCATGGTTCTGAGTTGATCCAATATTGTATTAAACTCCGGGTTGAATACAGCAGGTTTTTTTATTACCAACCGTGCAAGGATCACTGCCAGCTCTTCGGGTGTTATTTGCTGGGACGCGTCGCTTAAAGCATTTTCAGGATTGATATGACTTTCAATCATCAGGCCGGTCATGTCCATATCAATCGCCTTTTGCGCAACGTTTGGGATAAGATCTCTCCTGCCGGCAATATGGCTTGGATCACAGATGATTGGAAGATCGGGGCATAAAATTTTAAGCTCAACCGGAAGCTCCCATAGTGGTTCATTCCTGAAACCAGGTCTCCTTAATGTTGAAAACCCCCTGTGAATGGCCAGAATCTTCGTAATTCCTGCATTGTGGATCCGTTCCAGGGCACCGAGCCACAGGTCCAGATCCGGATTAACCGGGTTTTTGACCATAACCGGGATATCCACTCCTTTTAAGGAATCGGCAATATCCTGAATAGAGAACGGATTGGCAACAGTTCTCGCACCGGCCCACAGTATATCCACTTCATGCTTCAGGCATAATTCAACATGCCGGGGATTGGCCACCTCCGTGGCTGTCAGGAAGCCTGTTTCCTTTTTTACAGTATGTAACCATAAAAGCCCCTCTTCTCCCACGCCCTCAAATGAATTCGGCCTTGTTCTGGGTTTCCATATCCCTGCCCTGAAAACAGTTACCCTCCCTGTTTTTAATAATGATTCCGCGGTGTCCATTAGCTGCTTTTCATTTTCCGCGCTGCACGGACCGCTTATAATCAAAGGTTTTTTAAAATCCGGAAGCCATTTATCCAGCGAAACGATATTAAAATTTAATTTTGATTTCAATTGATCTTCTTGGGTCATCTTTTACCTGCGATTTATAAAACCATTTTCATTACAAAAGTATTTATATAATTTAAAAAACAAAATCGCAAGATTTGAAGGTAAATCACGAAAAGCAAACTATTAGTTAGGATAACTAAATATTATGTTGACTAAATATTAATAACCCTTATAATTAGTGCTATCAAAATGAGGAGAACGAAATATGAAGGATAACGAAACAAAGGCTCTGGCCAGGCAGATACTCACAACAGGGAAAATGATACATGACCTTATTTTACAGGTTAAAACTCAATATTTTGCACATGCCAGTAAAAAAAATGTTTTTGCAGATCTTTCCATGCCCCAGCTCCACGCAATCATGATGGTCCGAACCCGTGAGAACGTGTCCATTAACGAGCTTTCAGAGATGCTCTATGTTTCTCCGCCATCCGCATCCGCTATGGTGGACCGGCTGGTTGAAAAAGGTGTTTTTACGAGGGAACAGAGCCGGGAAGACAGACGCAAAGTTGTAGTGGAGGTCTCCAAGAAGGCGGAAGAGGTCATACAGGGAGTTGAAGAAAGCATCTTTCATGCGTTTGTTGAACTTGTTGAAAAGATCGGTTCAAAAACCGCACGGAAATGGTCTGAGGTCCTGGAGCAGGTTAGAATCGTTATGGAAAAAGAAAAATAATCGATTTATCCGATTTGAATTTCAACAGAAGCCGTTTTAATACAATATACAGGTGAAACCATATGGAATTAAATCAGTGGAACAAAAAACCCGGTAAACGAAAAAAAGTGATCATCCGTATCCTTATTTGCCTTGCGATCCTGCTTGTCGGTTTATCCGGATGGGTCCTGCTGGCTAGCATGAAAAAACCACCGGCTGAAGCCAAAAAGGAAGAACGCGCTCTAAAAGTTGAGATACAGAATGCTGTGCCTGAAAATGTACCGGTTTTCATCACCGGATATGGTGAAGTAAAAACACTCAATGTTGTTTCAATTGCGTCCGAGATTTCCGGGAAAATCGTTGAAATCCATCCAAGACTGGAAACAGGCGAAATTATTCCCAGGGGAGAAACTCTTTTCAGAATCGATCCCTCCAATTATTCCGCTGCCCTGAAGGAAGCCAAAGCATCGGTCAGCCAGTGGGACAGTACCATCAGCCGGCTGAAAAGTCAGCAGGCTGTGGATACTGGCAGATTAAAAACAATCGAGCGCAACAGGGATCTTGCAAAAGCCGAATATAAAAGAATCCGAAGTCTTTTTGAAAACGACAGCATCGGAACCCGTTCCGGTGTTGAAAGAGCCGAACAGTCTTTAAACAACTCCATCGATATTGCCGACCAGATGAATCAGACAGTCATCCTGTACCCTATCAGGATCCGGGAAGCTGAAAGCAGTAAATCCGCGGCACTTGCCAGGCTTGATATCGCCCGGGCCAATTTAAAAAGAAGCCGTGTACTCTCGCCCTTTAACGGGCGGGTCAAATCGGTCTCGCTGGAAAAAGGCCAGTATGTTGCGCCGGGTCAAAATATCATCACATTGGCCGACGATTCTATCCTGGAAATCCATGTACCCCTGGACAGTCGGGATTCCCGAAAATGGCTGCTATTCAACGGTGATCAAACCAATAACAAAATCGCCTGGTTTTCCGCGCTGGAGAAAGTAACCTGCAAAATCCAGTGGACCGAGGACAAGTCCGGGCACTACTGGTCAGGTCAACTGCACCGCATTGTTAAATTCGATCAGCAGACACGGACCTTAACCGTCGCGGTTCGAATCGACCCTAAAACCTTTAAGGAAAAATCTTCGCTGTCACTGCCCCTGGTGGAAGGCATGTTCTGCTCCGTAATAATCCCGGGCAAAAATCTTGAGAATGTCTACCGCCTGCCGCGCCACGCAGTAACTTTCAAAAACACCGTCTATACCGTTGTCGGTAACCGCCTGAAAACCATATCTGTAAAGACTGCGCGTGTGGAAGGCGATTTCGCCTATATATCGGATGGACTGAAACCCGGAGATAAGGTGATTACCACCCGGCTTGTGGATCCTCTGGAAAATATACTGATCGAAATAACTCATAGTAACAAAAAGGAAAATTAATTATGAAACGCGTACTGGCTGCTTTTGCCAGAAACACAGTCTTTGCCAATATCATCTTGATCCTGATTTTTATAGCCGGCATATATGCCACAACCAATATGGTTCGGGAATTCTTTCCGGAATTTTCCCTGGATATGATCATGATCACCACCGCTTATCCGGGTGCCGACCCGGAAGAAGTTGAAGAAGCCATCAGTCGAAAGGTTGAAGACGCAGTTGAAGGCATAGAAGGCATTAAACAGTATTCGACTTATTCAGGGGAAAACAGCGGCACCACATGGATCGAAGTTCAGGAAAACTATGACTCCGATGTTGTTCTTGACAGGGTCAGAACAAAAGTAAACGCGATCTCAAACTTTCCGTCTGATGTTGAAAAACCCATAATCTCTGAAATGACAGTCAAACACGAAGTGATGATGCTGTACCTCTCCGGGAATATGCCGGAAAGAAGACTCAAGGAATGGGCGGAAACTTTAAGAGATGAACTAAAACAATTAAAAGACGTTTCTCAGGTTGAAGTATACGGTGCCAGGGAATACGAGATTAATATCGAAGTCTCAGAAGAACGCCTTCGGGAGTACGGAATTAATTTCAATACAGTGGTTAACGCCATACGCCAAAGTAATCTTAACCTTGCGGGCGGTACCATTAAAACAACGGGCGAAGAAATCCGCGTACGCACTGTCGGACGTAAGTACACCGGTGAAGAGCTTGCATCAATTGCTGTGGTCACGCGTCCCACAGGGGAAATCATTACACTGGCTCAGCTCACAAGAATCGATGACGGATTTAATGAAGATCCCATCCGCGCGATGGTCAATGGTACTTCTTCTCTGCTTCTGACTATTTATAAAACAAAAGAAGAGGACGCAATAATCATCTCAGATACCATAAAAAAATTTATCGCTGAAAAGCAGAAACAATTACCTGAAGGTATCAGTCTCAATATCCTGTATGACCTCACACGCATGCTGAAAGCCCGTATCAACCTGCTGATCAAAAACGGAATTATCGGTCTGATCGTTGTTTATTTGCTTCTCTGGGCTTTTCTTAATGCCAGGCTTTCTTTCTGGGCTGGTATGGGAATTCCCATTTCGATTGCCGGTGCCCTGGTTATATTATGGGGCCTGGGCGGAACCATCAATATGATTTCCCTTTTTGGTTTTATCCTGGTTTTAGGTATTGTAGTGGACGATGCCATTGTTGTTGGGGAAGCCATATACTACCACCGTAAAAAAGGTAAACCACCGATCAGGGCTGTTGTGGACGGTGTCAGTGAAGTGGGTATACCGGTAGTCGCCGCCGTGGTGACAACGATTGTTACATTTATACCGATACTCTTTATCGGCGGGATCATGGGTAAATTTATCGCAATCATGCCGGTAGTGGTGATTGCCTGCCTTACGGTTTCTCTGGTGGAATGTCTTATTCTCCTTCCCGCCCATCTCAGCCATCTTCCTGATCCCAACAAAAACGATAAGCAGCTTAATGTTCTAACCCGTAAGCTTGAAGCTGTACACCGCCTGACCAGCCAGGGAATGGAATGGTTTGTTGACAATATCTACAAACCGTTTTTGAGTAAAGCGCTTTACTGGCGATATATTTCCTTATCCATTGCCATAAGTATTTTATTCCTGACATTAGGACTGGTTGCAGGAGGAATTTTAAAATTTGAAAACATGCCGGATATTGACGGATATATCATTATATCTCAGCTCGAATTCCCAAATGGAACTCCGCCGGAAATCACAAAAAAAACAATCGAAAAAATTGATGCCGCCCTGATGAGAATGTCCGAGAAAACAAAAACCCGCTCCGGAAAACAACTGGTTAAAGAACGACTGGCTATAGTCGGCCAAACACTTGAACAAGTTTCGAAATCCGGGCCCAATCACGGCTCTGTGATGGCCATACTTTTGGAATCCGAGGAAAGGGGTATCCATACCAAGGATCTGATGGTTCAATGGGAAAAGGAAATCGGCCCGATCCCCGGCCTGAAGTCACTTACTTTCGAGGGTATGCAGGCGGGCCCCCCCGGTGCGCCGATCGAGATATGGTTGCAGAGCCATAGCATGGAGGATATCATCGAGGCGTCCAACGACCTAATGGAACGTTTAAGACAGTTTGATGGTACTTATCAGATACGTTCTGACTTTTCACCCGGTAAAAATGAGCTGCGTCTGGCATTAAAGCCTGAAGCAAGAATTATGGGCCTCACAGTGGAAGACCTGGCCAGACAGATTCGTTCAGGTTACTATGGAGATGAAGCGGTCAGACTCCAGAGGGGAAGGGACGATATCCGGGTAAAGGTCCGGTATACCACGGATGAACGCAGCCGGGTTTCAGACATTGAGCGGATCCGGATAAAAACAAAAACAGGGCACGAAGTTCCCCTGATATCTGTGGCCAACATATCCTTTTCGCCCGGGTATTCCACGATTGTACGCACCAACGGAATGCGGAGAGTCACTGTCAGTGCCGCCCTTGATACCAACAAGGGCAATGCCAATGAAATCCTTAACAAACTTGCTTCCGATTATTTCCCTAAATTAAGAACCAAATACCCCGGACTTTTTGTCACACCGCAGGGTGAAAAGAAAAAAATGGCTGAAGCCTTTAGCAGTCTGAAAACTAATTTCCCCCTGGCAATGATCGCAGTATTCATTATTGTCGCGACAATGTTCCGGTCTTATGTGCAGCCATTTGTGATCCTGATCACGGTTCCTTTTGGTATCATTGGTGGAGTTTTCGGCCATCTGCTGCTGGGATATAATCTTTCCACAATAAGCATGTTTGGAATGGTCGGACTAACCGGTATCGTTGTAAATGATGCTATTGTTTTAATTGAGAGGATCAATGAAAATATCGCCAGGGGGATGCCTTTTTTTGAATCTATTCTTAGCGGCGGTGCCAGACGGTTCAGGGCCATTGTACTGACTTCCCTGAGTACTGTTGGCGGGCTTACCCCCATAATACTCGAGACCGATTTCCAAGCCAGGTTTCTCATTCCGATGGCGATATCCATCGCGGCCGGTGTGATATTTGCCACAGTCCTAACCCTGGTCCTCATTCCCAGCCTTCTGGTGATACTAAGTGATTTTCGCCTGCTATTTCATAGAATCAGGTACGGAACCTGGCCAAAGCGCGTCGATGTGGAACCGGCCCGCGACCGCCATGCAGACCCGCTTTCAGAAAAGAAAAACCTAAAACCGCACGAACAATTCACTGACACGGTTTGATTCATTTTATCACCATTCATAATTGAACCAAACAAAGGAAATTATTAACATGAAACAACCCCATTTCATATTATATTCAAAGATTCGCAGTATATGCCAAAAATTTTTGAGCCGGATGTTTTTGTTTTATCGCTTATTTTTTCGGTCTATGCGATTCTGCATGATAGCAGTTCCATATCTTTTTATCGTCCTGTTAAACGGCCAGGCAGTACTTGCGGACACTGAAAACTTAAACAAACCCATTTTACCGGATTTGAACAGTATTGAAGTTCTTGATCTTGAAACCGCTAGCTGGATCGCCATTGCCGGTAACCCATCACTTGCCGCCGCCCTGGAACGTGTGAAGCAGTCAAAACAGAGAGTTCTCCAGGCACGAGCAAGATACTGGCCCCGTCTTGATGCCAATGCCTCCGGAACACGTGTAAGACTTTCAGATAATGCGTATGATGCGAATCTGGCCTCCGCTAGAACACTTAACCCATTTGCCGAAATACAGGACCCGGAGAATTATTATTCCGCGGATCTTACCGCGTCTTTGATATTATTTGACGGTTTTGACCGGTTGTTTACCAACCTGGCCGCAAAATACGGAAAAGAACAGAGTGAATATGCCCACATGGACACCAAACGGCTACTCCTGTATTCTGTGGCCAGAAGTTATTTTTCGGCTCAGCTGGCCCTTAAAAATATCGAAATCGCCGAGGCAGACAAAACGTTCAACCAGCGGCAGCTCAAGGAAGCAAAAGCGAGAAGAAGGGTGGGAACCGGTTCGCTGAGTGATGAGCTTAACTTTAAAATCAGGGTTAATTCGGCTGAGGCGGAATTAATCAAGGCGAAACAATCTTATAAAGCGACACTGTTTGGGTTGGCAGCACTTCTCGGTCTTCCTGAAGCGTCTTTCCCGATTAATATTAAACTGGCCAGACTTCTACCTGAAAATCCGAATGAAATGTCTTCGCCTGAACCCGTAAGCCTGATTGAATACGCGCTTTCTAACCGACCGGATGTTCTTCAGACAGAATTCACCTTAAAAAAAGCGTCTTCAGAAATTGGAAGCGCCAGAGCGGGCTTTTACCCGAGTATCAAGCTATCCGCATCAATTGACGGGGACAGAACTGAAAACGCCCGTTTTGAAAATGATGATTATGGAAAGTCTGTTAACCTGGTCTTCACATATAATCTTTTTTCCGGCGGATCAGATCTGGCACGAGTCAGGGAAGCAAAATCAAGAAAAAGAGAATCTGAAAAATCAATGGAGAATATAAAGTTGCAAATCAGCGCAGATGTTCGAAGCGCCGTAACTGAACTCGAATCCGCTCAGCAACAGCTTTTACTTCAGCGCGAAAACGCGGAACTTGTTCAGCGAAACCGCGACCTTACTGAAAAGGAATACGCGGCCGGGCAGGGTTCCCTCGTCCGTCTGAATGAAGCACAGCGGGATCTCGTTACGGCCCAGAGCCGTTTGGCCCTTGCTCTCGTATCTCTTCATGATGCATGGTATAATCTTGAAACCGACACCGGAAAAATCCTCAAATTTTATGAATAGTGAAAGAAAGGGTTCAAGAGACCCTGGGTTAAAAAAACGAATGGTCGATGGAGAACGTTCGTATTATTAACCCTGAACCCCTTTCTTGACGGTCTCGTAAAAAGTCCAACTTCTGCGTTGTGCTGCATTTCGCAATCATTCAACTCCCCTGTTAAATAAAAAAACAGTTTTAACAGGGCGGGTCCGACAAGTACGCTTCATGATAACGAAATTTGCACGCCTTGAATTTGAACTTTTTACGAAACCGTCTCATTCGGACTTTTTACGAGACCATCTTTCTTTATTCTCCAATAATTTTAACCAAAACCCTCTTTCGTCTCCTCCCGTCAAATTCACCATAAAAGATTCTCTCCCATGTCCCAAAATCGAGTCTCCCGTCTGTAATAGCAACCACCACTTCCCGACCCATGATCTGTCTCTTCATGTGTGCATCCGCGTTGTCTTCACCCACATTATGTCGATATTGGGATACCGGCTCATGGGGCGCAAGCTTTTCCAGCCATTTGTCATAGTCATCATGCAGACCCGCCTCATCATCATTAATAAATACAGATGCGGTAATGTGCATGGCATTACACAGCACAAAACCCTCCATTATTCCGCTTTCTCTTATGGCCCCTTCCACATCAGGCGTAATATTAATAAAAGCCCTTCTTCCCGGTACTTCAAACCAGAGCTCTTTGCGATAACTTTTCATAATAATCTCCTTTTAGATAGTACTGGCCTGTAGCAAAGCCATTGAGTCCAGGATGTGCTTTTAAAATCGATTCATGCTATTATTACAAATAGTTGCTATCACACCGAAAAACAAGTAAAATAAGGAAGGTTAGACCAAAAAAAAATTATAGAGATGCTGATATGAACCCTAAAATTTTTTATACGGCGATAGTATTCATGCTTATCACCATTGCGTCAAATATCCCAGCCAATGGCGCCGATCCAGGCCCCGTCCCTCAAGTACCTGTTTTAAGATGTTCCTCCACCGAAATTGTAAACGGTGATACATTAATACTGGAAATTGACGCACGCAAAATGCAATATCCCATATTTAACATTCGCGTGGAATATAAGCAAAAGGATATTCCAGTTTTTCCTCACCCTCGAAAAATAGATGAAATATATTACTGTATCATCGGTATTTCCTTTTACAGCAAAGCCGGTAAGTATATGGTAAACGTGAAATGGGCTGACCAGAATGGTTTCCACGAACAAAAAAGCCATTTTACTATCCGGAAAGGCAATTATAAAACCGAAAATATCAATCAAATCAATTCCCGTACGATGAATCCCTCAAAGGAAGACTTGTTAAGAGCTAAAAAAGAATCAGGTGAGGTCAAAAACGCATATTCCTTAAGTACTCCCAATATTCAATGGTTTGAATTGTTTCAAATTCCAGTCAACAGCAAAATTACCAGCCCTTATGGGACAAAACGCTTGTTAAATGGAAAATTAAAAAGATATCATTCGGGTATCGACCTTCGTGCCGCAACCGGAACTCCCATTTATGCTTCAAATTCAGGAACAGTGAAACTCGCCCAAAATCTTTTTTTCAGCGGTAACCTGGTGATCATTGACCATGGTACGGGAATATTTACAAATTACATGCATCTGAGTGAAATTTCCGTCTTACCCGGTCGGAGAGTAAAAAGAGGAGATCAAATCGGTCTGGCCGGAGCAACCGGAAGAGTCAATGGTCCACATCTGCACTGGGGTGTAAAAATTCATGGTGCGAATGTAAATCCAATCCAGTTCCTGAATATCTTTGAAAGATATTTCACGCCCAACAATTGATTTTTTATATCTGTTTTTGACAAAAGTATTTCTTTAATCTATGTTATATTCCACAAACAAATTGTTAAATAGCAGGGGGATCGAATGACAAAAAACCAAAACGTGCCTTCCTCCCAACGCGTCGGAAATCTTTCCGGCTACCAAATGATTCAGGAAGCTTCTGAATATGTAAAAAAACACATCAGTAAACAACCGCCTGTGCAGCGTTTTTTCAGTTTTATGCCCACACTTTTGACCCGTGTTTCACCATTCCACTTTAAAAGCAGGACACAATTAAAAGATTGGCCTCTCGTCAGGCTTGATTCCAGTGATGGAAATTCATGGGGCAGAATGCGAGTCGTCGGTGAACTTCTTATTATATTTGATGAAACCGTACTCTTTTGTATACTGGCTCTGATGACAGAACACAAAACAGATGCTTTTGAGACAAATCTCACTGAATTATGCGACATGGCAGATATACAGCCCACCACCGGCAATTTCAATTCCATATGGACCAGCTTGCAAAGACTTGCCGGGTGCCGGATCGACCTGATCCTTTCAAGCGGTAAAGGGAAAAAGAAAAAATCCATGAAAGAGATGACCGGATCCATTCTCAGCTTTGGGGATTTGGACCGAAGCTCCGGCAAAATCAGGATTGGTGTCAATCCATATTTTCTTGAAATGTACGCGGAAAGTTTTGTCACAAATATTGATTTAAAATTTAGATCCCGTCTTAAAGACGATGTGAGTAAGGCTTTCTACCGATTTTATCAGGGTCAGTATGAAAATGAATTTTCTATAAATTTATTAAAACTCGCTGACGCGGTTAACCTCGACATACACCAGGACACCGGAAAACTTCGCTCAAAAGTCCGAAATGGATTACGTGAACTTAAAGCCAAGGTGTACCTTGACTCGTTTGAGATCACTAAAGATAATAATGTGCACATATCAAAAAATAAAAATATAGGGTTAAACTTTAACAACAAGATACTCAATACATCCGACATTCAACATTTTTAGGATATGGATTGAAGCATATTGTTCTGGGTTATATCAGATGTCGCGGAGTTACCTCTCAAACACACGGTTTTAGCAAGTCGATGTAATTGTTTTCTTTCATCACCGTAAATACCGGCAACACAATACCCCGCATTTCATAAATGGATCGTCTTCAATGGGTTAAAAGTGACGGTTTCGTAAAAAGTCCAACTTCTGCGTTATGCTGCATTTCGCAATCATTCAACGTACTATAAGTACGCTTCATGATTACGAAATTTGCACGCCTTGAATTTAAACTTTTTACGAAACCGTCTAATTCGGACTTTTTACGAAACCATCAAAAGTTGTTCAAAAATATTCTCATAATGATAACCATCTAGACATATTCAAAATTTAAGCTAAAGTTTATATTTGAGATGCCGATAATAAAACTGTAATGGATTTGACAGATTGTATGTAATATTGTATGGAACACATTAGTTATTTAACAGATGATTATGTTTGTACCGGAGGATAAATAAATATGGAAATTCCCAATAACAACTCTTCCATAAAAACCAATGCTTGTTTAAAACAAGACGATACAGATCATCAAAAGGCCGGTCAGAATATTCAAGGGCTAAACGCTTCCGGCGAAGATCGTGTCGAACTTACATCACAAGCTAAAGAGCTTCAGGAAGCAATGAAATTCATGGAGAAAATCCCTGATATCAATCAAGAAAAGGTACACCGCTTAAAAGCTCAGATCAAAGATGGAAGTTACAAAATTAAAACCGATAAAATTGCCAACAAGATGTTAGAAGATTCTCTCTACAACCAGTATTTATAAAGACCTTTACCCGCCTGTCGTAATCATTATCCGCCCATTACACTCGAAAAAGTATAATCAATAGACCCTCAATGTTCATCTGGATTTTCTTCTTTTCAATCAGGTTTATGTTTTTGACTTGTACTGTCGATACAAACCGCGGAATTGATGATAGCTCATTCCCAAAATAGATGCCGTTTTTTTTTGATTATACTCTGCCTTTTTTAATGCATTTTCCAGCATATTTATCTTCAGTTCCCAAACTGCATTTTTTAACGATCTTTCCGTTATACCCTTTTTTTCATCGACTTCCTGTTTTACTGGAGATCTCTCTTGATGAACATCCTGGGACTGAATTACATAAGGAGAACGGAATGGATTAAACGAGATATTATCTATTTTATTCGTTTTGGAACGGTATACCGCGCGCTCAATCACATTTTTTAATTCCCGTATATTTCCCGGCCAATCATAATTTTCCAACACATCGATCGCTCCGGAACTGAACCTGGGAATCGTTTTCCTGCGCAGTTCAAGACCCATTCGAGAGGCAAAATGATTCGCAAGTAGCAGAATATCCTGCCTTCTCTCTCTGAGAGGAGGCAAAAACAGTACCTCAAAAGATAACCTATCCAGTAAATCTCTTTTAAACTTATTTTCATTTGTTAAAGCCAGAAGATCCGCGTTTGTAGCCGCGATAATACGCACATCAACCTCAATACTTTCTGAACTGCCAACCCTCTCAAAAGTATTATATTCAACCGCCCTTAAGATTTTTTCCTGAACCTCCATCGGGATATTTCCTATTTCATCCAGGAAAAGGGTTCCGTGATCCGCGCTTTCAAATCTACCCAAACGCATAGTTACCGCGCCTGTAAATGCTCCTTTTTCATATCCGAACAACTCCGATTCCATAAGGGATGGTGATAAAGCGGCACAGTTTAATGTCACCAGCGGTCCCTGCCACCGACCAGATAGATAATGAAGCCTTGACGCGGCAAGTTCTTTACCTGTTCCCCTCTCACCAAGCAGGAGCACCGGACGATCCACAGGTGCAACCTGTGACAGACTTTCCTGGAATTCTAAAAACGTTTCAGATTGCCCCAGTGCTTCAGTGAGTTCAACCGGACGCACACGATGTATCATTTCTTCTTTCATCTCGTTATTTTTCTCCATATTTTGGTTTATTTTACCATTTTTCGATTATCTTTACCATTTTTTTATTGTGCTGTCAACACCAGTTTTCCATAAACACCTGTTTTTACATAATAAATAAAATTTGGCACGACTTATGCTAAATAGTTGAGTAAAAATACAATGGAGGTTATATTATGGGAATATTTACACGTTTTCGAGACATCATCAGTTCAAATATCAGCGCAATGCTTGACAAAGCTGAAGATCCTGAAAAATTAATCAAACTGATGATCCGTGAAATGGAAGACACACTGGTTGAAATCAAATCTTCATGCGCGGGTGTTATGGCAGACAGTAAAAGGGCACATCGACAGCTGGGTAATACTGCCGCCAGGGCCGAATTCTGGGAAGACAAGGCGAAACTGGCGATCAGCAAAGGCCGAGACGATCTGGCAAAAGAAGCGCTTGTTGAAAAGCGTAAATTTACCGGCAGAGTAAAAAGTTCTGAAAACGAGATCAGGGAACTGGATCTATTGATTGAACAATATCAAAGCGATATCAGACAATTGGAAGACAAACTGAAAAAGGCACGTGATAAACAGCGCCTGCTTGTTCAGCGGCATATTCATGCTCAGAAAAAAATACGTGCTCAAAAGGAAATACGACGAGTCGACAGTTCAAATGTTCTATTCAAATTTGATGAACTTGAAAATCGTATCGAGCGTATGGAATCTGAAGGGGATCTGATCAATTATGGCAAAAAAACGGACCTGGAAGATAGACTGGATCAGATCATGGTTGACGATGAAATTGAAGCCGAACTGAAGACTTTAAAAAATCCAGAAACACCCAAAGAACCCAAAAAGACTAAAAAATCAGATAAGGGGAATCAGGCTGCTGCTTAAAACTTCTCAAGCCCGATAACAATGATGTTCTTGATATTATTTATTATGACATCTAAGCTGGTTTATGGGAGATAATGCTGGAATACAAGATCATATTCCAGCACTCACCACGGGATACCTTTTTTACTGTTTATAGGATAATAAATTCAGGGAACCTGAAAATGAACCTTAACCAATCGAACGGAGACATCCAGATATGCATGGGGCTTTTATTGTTGCAATAGTTTTCGGTGGAATCGTCCTGGCACTTGCCGTCATCGGCGCCACATTTATTATGAGCATAAAACTGACCAGGGACGGTATCTCCCGTAAAGACAAAAAATACCAATCCAATGAAACAAGAATGATTCAGGAAATTTATCAAGGTCTTTCAAAAATGGAAGAACGCATTGAAACCCTGGAAACCATTCTTCTGGATCGAGAAAAAGGAAAAGCTAAAAATGAAACGATTTGAAAAAATTTTACAGGATGGATTATACCGTTCACGCCGGGGTTTAATCCTTGGCGTTTGCCGCGGTATCGCTGATTATTTTGATTTTTCAGTCTTCTGGATAAGAATCGTTGCGTTGATATTACTGCTCATTACCGGATTCTGGCCCATTACAGGAATTTATTTTATTGCTGCTCTTTTAATGAAACCTGAACCGGTCATTCCTATCAACACGGCAGAAGAACAGGAATTCTATGACAGTTATACATCTTCAAAACCAAGAGCAACCCAACGAATTCAACGGAGATACAAAAACCTGAACCGCAGACTTCAACGCATGGAAGATATTGTTACTTCAGCAGAATACGATTGGGAGAGAAGATTCAAGAATTCCAACTGAAAGGCATGAGTACCCGGGGCAATTTGAGTTAATTTCAAAACATACAATAACCAAATCACTATAGAAAATATTTCAAATGATAAAAATATGATTATACACAATCGGATACCCAAAATCCGCAATGACTGCGAACAGGGCGACCACAAGGAATTACCCCTACAAAAAAGATATTGTGCTGACAACGTGATAGTAGAGACAGGATCTAAGCGCTCAATGAATACTTCATTTAATATTCAGATTCAATTTAAGCATGAACAGACAGACATAATAGTCGACGCTATGGTAACATCTGTGATCAATATTTCGATTCAACCGGCTAATGAGAAGAGACAGGCTCTACCTCTTAATTTACTCAATAACTAAATCCAGCACCAAACACAAATGTGCTGACTTTTAAAATGACAGATGATATTAGAAAAAAATCCTTTATCACGCACAAACATGTTCTTGAGTTAAACTTCATTAAAAATTCTACCCCATTTGTTTTCAGACGGCATTTTCGACAGGGATTAAGATCTCATATTATGGAAGTCATCAATCCTGATGATGCCGCTCATGAAAAAAATGGAATTGTTATTGATGGCGTAAAGCAGTTCCCCCGCGCCAGGCCGATAAAAATGTTTAGAATCTTTCGTACTGAATTTACCGGATTGGAGAATGCGCTTGAAGAAATTAAAAAGGTAAAAATTATCGGGAGATATCTTGAAACACCATTTTACGCGGGATCCCTTGAATTTATAGTTGACTACCAGGTTTCGGGTGAAACGAATATTTTGCTGTGCGGTCTCCAGGAGTATGTAAACGGCATTTTAATTGAACCATGGGGCATCATTAGCGCGTCTCGCCTTGCATGCGATTTAGTCAATTACGGTATTGTATATGAAAATAAATCAAAACATGATTTATTAAATCATCTCGAAAAGAAGATTCAAGAAAATACCAAAGTATTTATACATAAAATCAAACGACTCGTTTTAGAAACAGGATATATCCCTGATCTTGCCGGCGAAGGCAACCTTATTCTGATGGAGAATGGTGCGATAAAACTTGTGGATATCAATAATGTTTCAAAGGTTACCTATGGAAAAGATATTAAAATAGATAACAAGGGGTATCCTGTCATCGACAAGTCAATCGAAGTGCTCTGGCTGCTGGAAAAAAAGCTGACGCCCAGCATCCCCGATATGAGTTCTCATCTTTATCAAACGTTTATTAATCCTGAAAGACTAAAAAATGTCAATCGCATTGAAAATGCGTTCTTTTCCAAGATTAAGTCAAACCAAACATGATGATTCATTAAAAATGATCAGTCCCCGCAGCAGCTGTTAAAATAGTCAAGCGCCGCTTCTGCTGAATCGAATACGATCCAGTCTTTCCAAATGGTCTTACCTGCTTTCTTTCTAGTCAACTCAATCGATGTGTTTCCATGGTATTCAAAAAAATCAAGAAATGGGGGATATATTTGATATTTAGTCATTTGCCTTCCCTCCTTTATTCAATAAAGTTGATGGTTTCGTAAAAAGTCTGAATTACCCCAGATGATCAATATTGAGTTTTTCATTACAGCAGGGACATTTTTTCAGGATGTTCCCTGAACGGATATCCTGGGACCAGAAAATAGTCCGGCATTTTATCTTCATAAAGAGATATTGAACCCATACCGAGTGCCCGCATTTACAATATCTTTGTTGCATCTTTACCTCCATTTGTTCAGTTATGTATCCTAAAGTTTAGCTTTATAAACATCATGATGAAAAAAAAATTACCCCCGCAAGCCTAAAACACTCAATCTACTGTAGGGGCGAATTCGAAATCCGCCTTTTTCTCATAACATTATACCTGAGAGAAAATTTTCAATACACTTCTACCTGAATTCACGGCATACCCAGACCACTTTCCCGATAATCCGAGCGCTTTGACCTTCATCACCTTGAAGATAAATCGGAGAATACGTATTGTTGTCACTGAGTAATACCAGTTTATTCGGATGCTTTTCAATCCGTTTCACCATAATGGTATCATCCACCCCAACAGCATATACAGCTCCGGCCAGAACATCTTTTTGCGATTCATCGATCAGAACGGTATCACCATCCTTTAATTCCGGTTCCATGCTGTTACCGAATATATCCATGAGCACCATCTTGTTGGAGTTTCCCTTCATACCAAGCCAGTCTTTCTGAAAGGAATAATAACCCTTTATTTCAGAACCGGTTTCAAAAGAACCTCCTCCTGCGCTCAGTCTGGCACGGACTTTTGGTATACTGACAAATGGAGAATCATTCCCGCCGCTTATGTTTGCAAATGTATGTCCTCTGCCGGTTTCAAGCCATTTTGGATTCAAACCGAATGATTTATAAAGCTCAAGAACCCACTTGGCAGGAACTGAATCTTTTCTTCTGGCCTGGGTTATGGCTGATCTGTTTATCCCCAGCGCTGTGGCCAGATCGGTCTGGGTACTCATTCCGGTCGCTTCATAAACCCTTTTTAGAAATGATTCAAATTTAGTCATAATTTCTACCTTTTTTTGCATTATTTTCGTTTGTTGGATATAATAAACATAAAAATATATATAATGCAACACTTTTTTATAAATATTTTAAAATATTATTTATTGATGATTTCGTAAAAGGTCCGAATGAGACGGTTTCGTAAAAAGTTCAAATTCAAGGCGTGCAAATTTCGTAATCATGAAGCGTACTTATAGTACGTTGAATGATTGCGAAATGCAGCACAACGCAGAAGTTGGTCCGCCTACGGCGGATTACGAGACCGTCAAATATTAACACTGAATTCGCGATATTAATAATTCCTTGTTTTTCTATTCTTTCTCGTCATAAAATAGGTTAATTTATTTTATCAAATAAAACCTGTTCCTTTGGGCCAGGTCAGAGATAAATGGCTCTGCCATAAGAAATAAATCAAAGTGACTAAAGTGAGCTAAAGTGCACTAAAGTTCCGTCGTCGCTAAAGCTATGGCGGACAAGCCGGAGTCGCTATAAGCTCCATCTTTTAAATAAAAACAGACAGGATTCATTAACTTTAGGCATTTTAGTCACTTTAGCGCACTTTAGGCACTTGTTAAATCCCCTTAGAGGGGTGA
>JAUVGT010000124.1 GCA_030593645.1 Deltaproteobacteria bacterium | reverse complement strand
TTATTTTTGAAAAATCTTTCCCGATTAATGCGCCCACACGTTTTTTATAATCCTCATACAAAGGATTTTTAGGAATATCCGCGTAATAGTCGAGTTTATTTTTCATATTTTCTACTCTCTTTTCAAGTTCAACCAGTCGCCTGCCATCCGCTTTCTGCTGTTTTTCGTATTTACCTATATTATCCTCTAATACCATAACCTGGTTGAGTGTATTTTGAACGCGTGCAAACAAAACTATTGCAAAACTCCCGAGTAGAACCGAAATCCCGGTTAACGAAATAATAATATAAATATTCTTTTTATCCATCAGGCTTAACTCCCCGCAGCTCATTCAGCTTCTGAAAAGTGTACCGATATTTTAATCCTGCATATCACTTCTATACCATGCATAACTGGCGATACACACTAACTGGTTAAAATACTTATTATCCTTGATTGCCGCATGTAACGTTCCGTTCCATTGATGTTTTAACTTTAATTCCGTATCAGCAAAAATAAATTTTCGTTTGAGGCGCGAAAAAGGATATATATTATTTTCGTATTCCAGTGTCCTCTGTAGCCCTGAAAAACCGGAATAATGTATTCTGATTATTTCTTCATTCATATTTGATAAAAACACATAGGCCCCTTTTCCGGACATGAAACTCAATTTTGATTTGGAAATCGCGGTGCATTTCGCAAAAAGCGCGTCTTCATTGGTGAATATATCAATGGTATATTTTTGGGATGGATGTATCTGAAAAATAGGTTCATTTCTTTCATTGAAAATCGTTCCTTCGCCCGATTTTCTGATTAATTTCGTTCCTTTGATCATAATTGAATGTATCATGATTGAAATTCCAATTCATCGATGAGGGTTGACCGCAATGTTCGATTATTCAATAATTTAAAAAATACAGCGTATATAATACCCGGCAATTGAACGACTTATTTTGATAACGTATGAATGATTTTGATTATAATCAAATTTAAATAAATTTCAAACAAATAAAAGAGTTCAAAACCATTGAACCTTTTTAAGGAAAGATTGTATTAACACGTATGGTGGCGTTTGTTAAACCCGGTAAGTACCGTTGGCGTTGCGGCATTAAAAACGGTTTATCCTGGACCCTCTGGTCAAATCCCCTGACCATAACCCGGGCGACGATTACAAAAAAACCTGTTGATAAAAGGAGAATCCAGCAGAATAAATTCAAAATCAAGAAATAATAATAAGGAACCATCGTCGTCCCTGCCAGGGGAGAATTAACATACAATCAGTTTCATAAAGATGTTTTGAAACGTAATATACGTTTCAGGGCGGACCTTTTTGTATTCCTTCTGCTCATCAAGCCTTTTCTTCTTTTACCTTCTTTTTTAATAATTCAAACCGTTCCAGTATCGGCAGGTGTTGTGTGCATTTTTCTTCGCATTCACGGCATTCCGTACAGTTTTCAAGGGCTTTGATATCCGCACCCCAGTGCAGCTGCAGCCGGCTGGATAAAGGCTGTAAAGCGTTTAAGTACAACAGATTCGCGGTTTCCATGTATTTCCATGGTGTAATACCTTCCGGGCAACCGTCACAATACATACAGCTGGTACACAGATTATTTAGATCTGTATTGATTTTGTTCCGGAGGAATTCGATTTCCCTATCATTGTAAAGGTTTGATTCTCCCCGCTCAACCGACTGGACAGCAGTCTCCACATCTTCTTCATTTCGGAATCCAACCAGTGAAACGGTGATGCGTGGATCTGACATCAAAAAATGAAGCGCCCCGTCCAGGATATTCTGCCCTTCCCTGATTTTAAGAAAGTCGAAGCTGTCTTCATTGGCGGGAATCAAACCGCCGCCAAGAGGGTTCATCACCACCACGCCCATATTGTGTTCGAACGCGGCCTGAACGCCCTTTTCTCGGTAAGGAAAATTGATGGCCGAGTACCCAAGTGTCACGCCTTCAAAATAATTTTCTTCCACCACCTTACGGATATCCGGTCCGGGAAGATGGGTTGAAAATACAGCATGGCGGATTAATCCTTCCTCCCTGGCTTTGAGTATCGCATCCACCGCACCGCCGGCTTTCCTCTTTTCCCATTCGTCCAGGGTCAAAACATACCAGCAGTGAAAAAAATCAATGGTATCCAGATTCAGCCTTTTCAAAGAATTCTCCAGCTGTTCACGGAGTTCTTTGCCATCGGCTTTGCTCGATTTAGTAGATACATAAAACGGCTTTCCTGATTTTTTCATTTTCTTCACGGCATGCCCGACATTTATTTCGGACAAATCATTACAGTACCCCGGTGCCGTATCAAAATAATTGATCCCCAGCTCAAATGCTTTCAAAACAGTCTGAACAGATTTTTCCGTGTTCTCCGGTTCTTCAAAACGCATGGCTCCAAAACCAATAGTGGATACCTGCTTCCCCGTTTTCCCATATTCTTTGTAATTCATGTTGCAACTCCACAAAATGATATTTCCGAAATTTTATCGCTTTCTATATAGGTATTTTCGTTCATAGATGTCAATAGTTTACCAGTATACCATCTATTCCCGGTGGCTGGAAAGATTTGGAAGCAACCTGATTCAACATGATCAAAAGGCGGTTAGAGAAAATACTCTCCTTCACCGCCTTCCTTATAAGGTTAAAAATTCTGTATGATAAATGATTCTAACCAAACTCTGAGCATCCATCTGAAAAACTTCTTATTCTTTATTAATTAGTACCATTTATTTCACTGATACGGAACATTGTATCCCATTCAGGCACTGGGCTGGATCATCTCTTCATTCCTGGCAAAACTTTTTGGAACACCTTCGTATGGGGTTCGCCTCTTTGACTTTAGGGTCTTCGGATCCCGCATTGTTTTTAAAATATCAATACTGTCCTTTAATCCCTTGTTCACACGGCATAACTCTAATGTCATGCCGACGACCTGTGCGACAGCCTGGGTAAAATTAACATCATTTAACGTGAACTCCCAGGGTTCAGAAGTGTAAATTCGCATACACCCGATTAATTTGTTGCCAATAATAATTGGAACGGAAAGAATTGAAGCGATGCCTTCTTTTTTTGCCTCTTCAGGGTACTGGATACGCGGATCATCGGAAACATCGAAAATGGCAACCGGTTGACCATCCTCAAGAGATGACGCAATCGAGCGAAGGGAGCTAATCGGGCCCTTGTTCAAATAGTCCTTACTCAATCCATAGCAACCTGCGATTTTGAGTTCATTACTCTTCAAACTAAACAGAAACAAAGTGCACCCCATGACATTCAAAGCGTTTGTAACACCCTCGACCGTAATCAGTACAATCTCATCAGGATCACGGATCACGGAGATCGCCTTGGTAATACGAATTAATGTATCATAATTAATAATTGGTTTTTCCATTTTGGCCTCCTTTCTTTTAAAAGTGGATATTCTCTGGAACCTGTTATAATATTACAACGGCCGGAATACGTATGAGTGCATACTCCCACAGGTTAGATGTATTTATAATCTAATAAGAAAAGAAGCCGATCATAATGTCAATGTGCACCGTTTTTTCAGTGGTGATCGAATGAGAAATCGTGAATAAAAGTAGTTTCCACATGGGCAGGAACCGATTGCTAAATGCTTCAGCAGGGCCGTATGTAACATTCCGATATTTGATTGTATCCCATACTTAGGTGAATAATGCAAGTTAATTTAATAAGGGATATGATCTCAGTATAAACTTATATCAAAATATACAGTGTTCCATATATCCCTAAATAGATTCCCACCATTACCGATGTAAATTGTGCGATTGTTTTTATTCCTTCAATTTTCTTGAAAACACCGGAAAATGAAAATGGAAGAAGAAAAAGCGAGGTCCCGACATAAAATACCAGGAAAAACAGCATGCCTGATACTGTATTTCCGAGTTCAAATACTTTTGTGGCAGCCAGCAAAAAGGGAGGGCAAACATTTATTCCCGTGATGAGTCCGAGGATAACCGGCAGATGCAGATATGTTTTATATCGATTATATTTACGGCAATAGTTACCATTTTTCTTTAAGTGAGAAGTGGCATTTAAAATCAACAAAAGCGAAAGTGTAATATATGAAACGCCCACTATTTTACCCAGTATACTTTCAGGGATAGTAAGGAAACCATCATTCACTGTCTGGCCCAAGAATCCAATCAGTGCGCCGATCAAAAGATACGCAAAAAATCTTCCGAGCAGAAATTTGAACACTGCTATTGAATTGTCTTTTATTTTTGTATTTTCTTCCGAAAAAATATAAGGTACAAGAACAATACCGCATTGGGAAAAACAATATACACCTGTGGATATCCCCAGTAAAAATGCTTCAATAATAATATTACCCATTGTTTTGTTAACCTTTCAAATAGATATTCGGATCCAAAGAGCCCGTTTTAAACATTGTATTTTAAATTATGGATCATCTCCAAGTTTTATCCCTTGACCCCTGGAATCCTTGAATCCTGTCTTCATCACAGGTTCATGATCAAATGATCCAGATATTGCTTCTCAGCAAAAAGTATTCTGTTTTTCAATTTTAAAACATGATATTCATCACCCGCAGCAAACGCCATTATTTGGCCATCATGAAAACTGTCGACAGCTTTTTTATGCCAGCCTTTGCGGATGTAGCAATCACCCAGTAAATCTGAAACATTAATGTATATTTCTTTTAAACCGTTAATTTTTGATATTTTCTTAAGTGTCTTCAAATCAGCAACGGCTGTATCCAGCTTACCGAACACATCATCCGGTATGGATCGGAAAACATTCGCCCTGCACATCAGCACGTGTATCATGGACAGACTGCCAGGCTCCGCTTGTGAGACAGCCCGATCCAGTATTGCCAGACTTTCTTTTACGATGATAATCTTTTCAACATTATTCCCTTTTGATGCCGCTTTTTTTGCGTGAAGTGCGCCCAAATACGCCAGGACAAGAGATTGATCTGAATCAGATTCACCAGTCAATTGATTAAAAATCGTAAGCGCTTTTTCATCTTCTCCCATTTCAAAATAGAGACAAGCCAGTTCAGTTTTTATATCCACATCTTCAGGTACCTCCTCAACCATTTTTATGAGTGATTTGAGTGAGTCCATTTTTCTTTTTCGTTTTTTCACCTGATACGTTTTTTCAGCGGAATCCATTGTATCATTTTTATTGTCCGGTATATGAAGACCTTCTCCTGCAATAACTTTTACGGGCCTCAATACAGCATACTTTCTTTTTTCCGGATTATAGGCCGACAATATATCATACTGGCTTTCTGAAGGCTGCAGATAGTCATATATGCGCGGCCCACATTCCGGTTCCGGGTTACCTCCACCAAAATGTGTTGTTGCGGATAGGAAAATGGGTTTAAAGTGATTCTCGCCTGTAAGGCTGAAATTTCCTACGGTCACATAATGATAGCTTATACTTTTATCGGTCAGGGTTTCCAGACCCGTGTTGTTTTCGATGGGTATGGTAACCCTGATTTTATCATCCTTTTTAATGATATCGACCAGAACCTTTGAAACATATTTGCCCTCACTGTTATACAGGCTGCCGTCTATTTGCCATCCATGAACAGTTACCAGATAATGCCAGGGATGAGCCGAATCAAAACTTGCCTGAATTCCAGGAAAAGCAGATCGTGTGGTTCCGCCATTTTTCCCATCCAGGCTGATATATATATTTATTAATGGAAATGAAAAACCAGCCGGCGCGTTCAACGGATTCTCCAGTGTATTGAAAACAAGTTCCATGACCCAAAATTTATTAAATTCAGACCACGCGCCTTCATGGACCGGTTTCCTGACGATATATTTCACAAGATCCAGGTGACCCCTGTAGGGAGAATATTCTTTCGCATCCGGGTATGTGTATGTTCCAATTCCTTTATCATCATCATATGGATCATTAAAAATCGCCATCAATTCTCCGCCGCTGTACACCGGATCTACACGTATTTTAAGAACCCGTGTCATGAAATTTCCTACGGATTGAGATCCGAAATTTATAAAATACACTGGAACAGATATGAAAACCATACCAGCTAAAGCAAACATAATTATGATTCTTATTTTCTGTAACATTTATCTTCCTTTACGGAAAAGCTTTGTCCTTTCAATTGACATGCTTTGTTAATGATCGGGATGGTTTAATGCAGCATAGTTCCATTCATGATCAGGTTGCTTATTCTCAGGATTGCATCTGTTAAAAATCTGGATGAAATAATAACCCCGAATAAAAAAGCCGTACTGATCAGAAATACCCTTGGATCAAAGATTTCATTCAGTTTACCTGCAATATACTGTTTCCATTTTTTACTATGATCTTTCTCATTAAAATAATCATCCTTTTGAGTAAACGGCACACCCGCAATCTTATAATCAATAGCCCCTTCAGGGCAGTTATCAATGCAGGAACCGCACCGGGTGCATGTGATCTCGGTTTTACCTTTTTCCAGGCTCTTTTTTGTAAGAGAAAATGTGGGACAGCCAGACACGCATTTCAGGCAGTCTTTACACTTGTTTTTATCAATCTGTACGCGGTAAAGGGTTGATTTGTTAAAAAATGACTGGAACGCGCCAAATGGACAAAACAATCCGCATTGGGTTCTTTTTCGGGTCAGTATTGGAAGTACAATAACCAGCGTCACGAACAGGCCGATAAATATTACCGTTGCGATGAAGCTCTTAAAATCTACGATTTGAGCGTATTCAGTGGTTGTCTTAAAAGGACACAACCACTCACAATACACCGCACTTTGAACAAGAAATGATGCGAGCACAACAAATGAAAGTACTGCAAATGGGAGTAACCGCATTTTTTTCAACCGATCAATGTTCCATCTTTTCTTTTTTCCGATTTTGCTGAACCCCTCATCAAGTCCGCCATAAAAGCATACCCAGCTGCACCATCCCCTTCCGATTGTAAAAATAGTCAACAGCCAGATCCCGACCATAGAACCAATACTGGCATATGACCCGCTCATTTTTGCCGGGAAGATGATCGTTTTGCTCAAAGCAGCGGGTACAATTGTCATCGGGATCACGATATGACAAAACGGAGTTTCAAGCTGTGATATATTTGCACGGGAAAGATACATGTGGCCCCTTGCATCATAAAGATGCCCAACAAAAGAAATTATAAAAAGCACACTAAAGCTGATAAAAAAGATGGAACGGTAACGCTTGATATACCCGGTCTTCATCATAAGGAAATACAGCAGTGCAATGCCCGTTACAAGACACAGCCGGACAATCGATTCCTGCCTGTCCGCGGTCACGGTCAGATAGAAAAATGACACAAAACACGCAAATAGCAGGGTCAGAAATAGTGAAGTCATAAATGATTTTGAAAACCTTTGATTCACGGGAAAAATTTTTAATAACATATCCATTATTGGCACCTTTTATCGCTTTAATTCTTCAATCCCTGATTCTGCTTTTCGGCCGTACTCTGTACCCCGATATTTTTGAATACACTCTTTATATAATCGGCCGGCCATTTCAATATCACCTTCCAATTCACAGGCTTTTCCATACGAATAAAGAAGTGATCCCCCGTTTTCTCCTTTGAATCTGTCGGGGTTTGACTGATAAACAGTCTCATAAATCCACTTGAAATCTTCCTGGGCGGTTTTTGTTTTCTTCATCATTTTTGGAAGGTTCAGATAGTTATTACCCCTGAGCATCCGAACATATACCATCAGATCGTCTCCTTTGTTGGTCAAGTTGACCGCTTGATCCATCTTCCTGATTCCTCTCTTAACCCATGCTGTTTTCAAACTGCTGTCCGGGCTGAGATCTCCTTTCATGGTTTCCACTGAACCTAAATATGCAAGTAATAACGGGTTGTTAAATTTTGAGTAAAGTGATTTAATCGCTCTCAGCCCATCATCCACAGATTCTTTATCCCTTTTTGCCAACGCGTAATTATGCTTTATAAGCATCAGTTTAAACGCATTTCCCAATGTCTGGTCAGATTCATATTCTTTCTCTATCTTCTCTTTTAAAGCAGTAATTTCTGTAATTGAAAATCGGTTTGCCTCTTCATATGCTTTAATCATCTGATTCCCTGAGGCCGGATATGATCCTAATAAAAAAATAAAACAGATTATTAAAAATGATTTCCTGATTAAATGCATCGGCTACCCCCTTTCCACTGTGTGCTGATTTTTTAGAATTCGATCTAAATAATCGATCGCTTCCGATCTTCGCGGAGATTCGTTTGCAAAGTAATCTAAAGATTTTTTAATCAGCTCTATTGCTTTCTTCTTATTTTCATTATCTTCAATGCCACGCATTTCCATTTCGGTAATGATGTATTTTCCCCTGAAGAATAAGGCGTGCCCGATTATCGAATCAGGATATTTACCTTTTGCGGTTTTGATATTTTTTTCCAATATATTTAAATCATGATCTGCGACATTAAAATCACTGAACTTGCCCTCAAGTGAAATCAGGGTCCCTATCCTGTAAAGCCTGATACCAGGATTTTCAGGTGCTGAATGAACGGCCCGGTTCAAATCCTTTACACCGGATTTAACAGCATTTATCTTGTTGACTCCAAAACAATACCACCCGGACAGCTCCCTCCCCTTTTTTGTTTTGAGCATTCCAAGGTATGCCAGCGCCTCATAGTTATCAGGATTTATCTCTACGGCCTTTTCCAAACAGCGTAATGATTTATTGATATGATTTTTTCGGTCATATAATACCCCGAGAATCTGGTAGGTTGAATCATCATCCGGATAAGCCTTTAAATCCTGCTCCATCTCCGAAATTGAACTCAGCTCTTCCGCTGTAAATTCTTTTCTCACATACGGATTCGCGCATGAGATGAAAAACATGGACAGTATGAATAAAATCATTATGTATTTGTGTGTTGACATTTTTCTCCTTTCTTTTCCAAGGCTTGCTGTTAATTGCTGGAAGTTGTTTTAATATTTATCCATAGTGTATATGAAATAAAAATCCAGGCAAATGTTTGGCGATAAACTGTGAAAATCAGGTAATGAAGTGCCGGTAGGGAGGATATAAATAATTCCATTCGGGATAGAAGAAGAAAAGATTTCAACACGGTAAATAAAAATTCAAATTTAACAGAGTAAGCCACAAAATCGAAATGTACTGGTGTTATCCCTCAAACGGAATTCTCCCCTTGAGGGGAGCAAAAGGGGTGTTATTAAAATTGACGGTTTCGTAAAAAGTCCAACTTCTGCTTTGTGCCGCATTTCGCAATCATTCAACTCCCCTGTTAAATAAAAAGACAGATTTAACAGGGCGGGTCCGATAAGTACGCTTCATGATTACGAAATTTGCACGCCTTGAATTTGAACTCTTTACGAAACCGTCCCATTCGGACTTTTTACGAGACCATCAAAATTGATGAACTCGTAAAATAGAAACTCCTGGGACAGGTTGAAAAATGAACGTTGAATATTCCATCTTAATATAATTTGTCGGTATTCGGGGTCGGTATCGGTATCGCGATCGTCTGTAACAACGTGTAGAGAGGCAATGCATTGTGTCTCTGATCAGCAGCCACAAAGGGTTGCTCCTACGAGCTCAATTACATCTGCTTAAACAAATGTTTATATGTTCTGCTGACCGTCAAAGTCTCTGGCGGACTCTTAAGCTTCAGTACCAGTCTGCCGCTCAGTGAACGGCTGACCTTGTCTATAAAATTCACATTCACAAGCGTCCCCCTGTGAATTTGCCAAAAAACGTCCGGGTTGAGTTCGCGGTATAATTCTTTAATCGGCTTTTTAATGAGTGATTCACCGTCCCCGGTAACCACCAGGGTATATTTATCACTTGCTTTAAAATAACTGATTTCATCTGTTGGTATCAGACGAATACCATCCCTGCTGCTTACACGTATCCACTGCAGATAATCCGTTTTTTGATTTGCTTTCAGTTCCGCCATCAACCTTTCTATAATTGCCGGCAGATCCGAAGGGGGAACGGATGAAACTTCAATCTGTTCCTTCAAGCGCGTGACCGTTATTTTTAGCCGGTCACGTGTGACCGGTTTTAATATGTAATCAACCGCTTCATTTTCAAAGGCTTTAATGGCATATTGATCATGAGCCGTAACAAATACTATTCTGCAGCGGTCAGCAACTTTTTCAGCCACTTCCATACCCGAAAATCCAGGCATACGAATATCCAGAAATGCGATATCAGGCTGATACGTATCAACCAGGTTCAAAGCTTCAGGACCGTTTTTCGCCTCACCGCATATTATAAGATCGTTCCACACATCTGCCAGCTGGGCTTTCAGATATGTTCTTAATTCCTTTTCATCGTCAGCAATAATAGCCTTAATCTGTGACAATCGGCACCTCAATCTTCACGGTTGTTCCACAAGGGACATTCTCCATAACTTCAAAATTTGCTTTATCGTCATACAAGGAATTAAGTCTCTCCCTGATATTGGTAAGACCTATCCCGTTATTGTTTTGTTCAATGAAACCCAGGCCAGTATCAGTAATGCATATTCTCAGAAAATCCTGATCTTTTTTTGCACTGATTATTATTTCGCCGCCCTCAACTTTGGGTTCAATACCATGTTTTATCGCATTTTCAACCAGTGGCTGAATTATCATCGGAGGAAATGGAAGTTCACCGATATGATCCTGTATTTCAAATTTATACTTTAGACGTTCTCCCATACGGGCTTTAAATATTTCGATATAGGCTTTTATCATATCTATTTCCTGGCTCAGCGTTGTTGTGCTTTCCCTGGTTTTTGCAAGGGAGAGTCTCAAATAGTGTGTAAAATCTGTCAGCATCAATTTTGCTTTCGTCAGGTCAGTATCAAGCAAACCCAATATATTTGACAAGGTATTAAATAAAAAGTGAGGTTCAATTTGCGCCTGCAGAAATTTCAGATGGCTTTCAACGGTTTTTTTCTCACTTGTAAGCCGCTTAATTTTTTCCTCCTGTATACGGTCTTCAGCCTGGGAAATTCTCACCCGGGAAAGAAAAAAATATGTAATAATCGTTCCAAATATCAGTCCCAAAGACATAATTCGGATAAATTCATGATATTGACGGATATATACCAGTGGATTCTTTTCAGTCAAAAAAGCCCCAAGAATAAAGCCGCCGGCAGATCCGACCAACAACCCACTCAGGATGGTTAATAGCCAAAGCAAGGGATTTTCTGTTGTAATAAAACGAAAAATCATCAACATGCATAAACAAATCAAAATACCAATACATTGTGAAAAAACAAAATTTTCCCAAAACGGTTTTAAAAAGTATGTCAAGACAATCGCGATTACAGTATTAAATAATAACGTATATAAAATCACTGTCAGGGCTTCTTTAAAGGATAATTCTTGCCGATATTTTATCATTCGATATGCTCGCAGTTCTTCATCAAGGTTTTTTCATTTTTAAAATACTGTAGCACCCTCTTCAACAATCGGCAATTATTATGCGATGAATGGCCTGCTGAGACTCATGAAATGCTATTTAAGAGTTTTATCCGCACCTTTGACGGTTTCGTAAAAAGTCCAACTTCTGCGTTGTGCTGCATTTCGCAATC
>JAUVGT010000175.1 GCA_030593645.1 Deltaproteobacteria bacterium | reverse complement strand
AGACAGATTTAACAGGGCGGGTCCGATAAGTACGCTTCATCATTACAAAAATTGCACGCCTTGAATTTGAACTCTTTACGAAACCGTCTAATTCGGACTTTTTACGAGACCATCATAATTAATGAAAAAAAAAACAGTTATCAAAATTCGATTCCCCTATTTATTGCTTTGTAAAATTGGAATTGCTGTATTTTTACTCTGGGTATTATATTATTATGAGTATTTAGAATTAAGTCTACTATCAAATATTGTCTCATCACATTGGTTATTGATTGGATTTATTTTCATCGCCTGGATTACATATCCTATATGTGCCTTGAGATGGCATTGGCTTTTATCGGTTCAAGGTATAAAAACTTCTATTTTTTCTGTTTTCAAAATTGTATATGCATCAGCGTTTATTGGACTATATTTGCCGGGTGTAGTTGGAGGCGATATCGTTAGAATTGCCTTCGGCTTGAAGCTTACAAAAGAGAAAATTTCGGAAATGAGTATATCAGTTCTGATGGACCGGCTCTTAGGTGTAATGGGCATTTTATTTTTAGGATTTTTCGCAAGTCTGTTTTATTTAGACAAGTTTTGGATAGATCCGCAGCTGAGAAACTTATCACTGATATTGGGAAGTATTTTTCTGAGTGGTTTACTGTTGGTCGTGGTTATTGGTTTATATGCTAGACATTTATATAAAACATCTATTTTTAAAAAATGGAATGCCGGAAATATTATATTCAAACTATTGAGTAAAATTGCCAAAACAACAGCTCTTTACAGTAAATCCAGTGGCTGTCTGATTAAAGGATGGGGATTATCTATATTAATACACAGCAAAAATATATTGTTATTATTTATTTTAGCCAAAATTATGCGAATTGGAGAGTTGGGGGTGATTGAGTTCGCGATGTCCGGTGCAGTGACATTTTTAGTTAATTTTCTCCCTTTAACTCCAAGCGGTATTGGTGTTGGTGAAGCGGCATTCAGTCAGTTATCTAACTCTCTATCCTATAGCTCTTTAACTACTTCATATGCTACGATTTTTGTAGCTTTTAGAGTGATTACGGCGCTTAGTTTATTACCCGCGATAACTCTATTGCCTCATTATCTTAAAGGCGTAAGAAGCAAACAAAATAAGATGATATGAAAATCAGTAAACAAAAATATTTAAAAAGTAAATCAAATTTACTTATAGGCTTTATGGCCTTTTTGCTGCTTATCGTGGGGACATCTATCGTGTATTGGAATGTTGGGACTCATGAATTTGTTAACTATGATGATCCGATTTTCATTGATAATTCTTATGTTCAAAAGGGAATTAATAAAGAATCTGTTTTTTGGGCAGTTTACTTTTCTGGGAAAAACCGTGTCTGGATACCTGTTGCGTGGCTTTCCCATATGCTGGACTATCAGTTGTTTGGGAGAAATCCCGGATTACATCATTTAGTAAATCTTATTTTGCATATCGCGAGTAGTATCATATTATATCTTTTATTTTACAGGGCTACTGGTGAGCTTTTAAAAAGCATGTTTATCGCTGCCATTTTTGCGCTGCATCCAATAAACGTGGAACCCGTCGCATGGATTGCTGCGCGAAAGGATGTACTAAGCGCTTTATTTTGGATGCTCACTACATATTCATATGTCATTTATACTGAACGCCCGAATTTAACAAAATACCTGTTAACGATTATTTTTTTTATTTTGGGGCTTATGGCTAAACCCAATTTAATCATTCTAACATTTGTTTTTATTTTATTAGATTATTGGCCTTTAAATCGTTTTAATTATTCAGAAAAGGTATGTAAAGTAATATGTAAATTATTTAATCTTAAAAGTCCTATTAAGAATAAAAACAACTCAGAATGTATAGGAAAAACGAAGAATTTATCATTTCTTTTATTGGAAAAATTACCATTTTTAATCTTATCAGCCATACCGGTATGGCTATCATTAGACCGCGCAGGAAATGTTTTAAAGAATCAGATCGTGCCGTTGGATCTCCGAATAAGTAATGCTATAGTTTCTTATATTAAGTATATTTGGGAAATGATATTCCCTAAAGGACTTACTTACTATTATCCATATCCCGATACGATACCAGGATGGAAGGCTTTGTCTGCCTTACTGTTTATTATTGGCATTTCATACATTGTTATCAGAGCTTTTCGAACGAAACCTTATCTCATCACAGGCTGGTTTTGGTATATTGGGTCTCTTATCCCCAGTATCGGGATTGTACAAATGGGCATTCACCCTGCCATGGCAGATCGCTATGCTTATATACCCTTTATCGGGTTATTCCTTATCGTAGTATGGGGTATCCCGGATATCATGCGTAAGTGGGTATATCATAGACTTTTTATAGGGATATTAATCGGAACATATTTTTCTGTTTTTGTTATGACCTCGTGGAACCAGATTCAATATTGGAAGAACAGTATTACTTTAAATCAACACGCTCTGGAAGTTACTGAGAATAATCATATCGCCCACAACGGTATGGGAACGGCTTTATTTAAGGATGGTAGATATGATGAGGCAATGGACCATTACATTGAAGCTTTGAGAATAAAACCGGATTCGATAAAGATCATAAATAATATCGGACTGGTTTACCTTAGACTGGGAGATATTGAGAAGTCAGTTCAATATTTCCGAAAAGCGTATGACAATGGCTGCACAATGGCCCTACTGAGTATTCGAAAAGTGTCAAGGGACAAATTGAAAATTGATACAGCAATAAGGGGAATGCGAAATGCGCTTGAATTAAAATCCGATGGGACTGATTTGTTTGAAAAATTAAAAAAGATACATTCGAGTCGGATAGAATTGAACAGGGTAATCAGAAGTTTTGCGAAATCTTTATTAATGAATCCTGAAATATTCGAAATCAATTTCATAAAAAACAATAGCGATTATGCAAAAATAAAAAAAGACTATCAAAACACTCTTTCACAGTTTATTGAAGGTTCATCATATTACTCTGAGGAAAACTTCATTTATTATAATATCGCCTGTATATATTCCATGGAAAATGACATTGAGAAGGCGATTTTGTGGCTGGAGAGAGCAATTGATCATGGAGATAATGACTATAATCTCATAAAGGCGGATACAGATTTAAAAAACATACGAAAAACGTTGTATTATAAAAAGCTGGTAAAACAATAAAAGTAAAACATGGTTTAAATACTCTACTCAGGACGTTATGAAAAATAAACAGAATAGCATCCCGGAAAAAAACAAAGTATTGGATCAAGCCGCATATTTATATTTCAATAAGCGTGTTAATCATTGGAATAAAATTTCAAAAGAAAACCCTAAGCGGTTTGGAACGTTTTATCAAAACGTATTGAAACATTATTATAAATTTCACATCCCCGAAGGATTAAATGTTTTGGAAATCGGTTGTAGTCACGGTGATTTACTCGCGGCCCTTAAGCCTAAACTGGGGATAGGAATCGATTTTTCACGGGAAATGATTGAATGTGCTGCAAAAAAATATCCCCACCACTGTTTTATCCAGGCCGATGCTCATACGGTTTTGTTTAGACTCAAATTTGATGTCATTATCTTATCTGACCTGGTCAATGATCTTTGGGATGTCCAAACGGTTTTGGAAAACATAAAATCCATGGTGCATCCCGGGACGCGGATAATATTTAATTTTTTTAATAACCTCTGGAGAATTCCGTTTAGTGTCATTAGAAAGTTCGGGCTGTGTGCCAAGGTTCTGGAACAGAATTGGTTATCTCCGCAAGACGTTTCTAACCTGTTAGAAATAACCGGATTTGAAGTGATAAAGTATATTCCCCATATCTTATTGCCTGTGAAAATTCCTCTGATTACCGGATTTGCCAATAAATTTCTTGTAAACATTTTACCTTTTAAATGGGCGGCATTAACCAATTTTATGATCGCTCGTCCTGGTTTTGCTGAAACCAGAAATCAATCTCCAAAAAAACCGTCGGTCTCCATTGTTATACCCGCCCGAAATGAAGCAGGAAATATTGAAACTATATTTAAAAGAATACCGGATTTTGGGGCCCGTACCGAATTGATATTTATTGAAGGGGGGTCCGGTGATAATACATTTGATAAAATTCAGGAAATGATCGATAAGTCTAATGATAAGAATTGTCAGCTTCTAAAACAGTCGGGAACCGGAAAAGGAAACGCGGTTCGCCTCGGTTTTGAAAGAGCAGGCGGTGATATATTAATGATTCTTGATGCTGACATGACTGTCCCGCCGGAAGATTTAAAACGGTTTTATGATATCATTGCTTCAGGGAAAGGTGAATTTATTAATGGTGTTCGCCTCGTGTACCCCCTGGAAAACCAATCCATGCGGTTCTTGAACATTCTTGGGAATAAATTTTTCAGCCTTTTATTTACCTGGCTTCTTGGGCAGGCAATCAAAGACACTCTTTGCGGAACCAAAGTACTTTGGCGGCATGATTATAATAAGATCGCCCAAAATCGATCTTATTTTGGTGATTTCGATCCTTTTGGTGATTTTGATTTATTATTTGGAGCTTCAAAATTAAATTTGCAAATCGTCGAATTACCCATACGTTATCGTTCAAGAATTTATGGAGATACAAACATCAGCCGCTGGAGTCATGGGTGGCTATTGCTAAAAATGGTAGTATTTGCGGCCCGGCGCATTAAATTTATTTGATTATTTGATAATTTGGTTATAATGATTAATAAAGCAATTAAATCGTTTCTGATACATCCGGATCTTCGACATTTGAAAACGGATACTCCTGCAATGAGTATCGTTCGTTCTCAAATGTTGAATCATAAGCCTTTTTTAAAAAAAATATATAAAGAATGGTATTCAGAAATACGGCGTTCGCTGCCAAACACGATATCCGGTCCGGTTCTTGAACTCGGTTCCGGTGGTCTTCGGTTAAAAAAGCAAATACCGGGACTGATTAATTCTGACATTCAAGAGATGCCCAATATAAATATTTCAATCAACGGTCATGCTCTACCGCTCGTCAATTCAATCCTGCGCGGAATAGTCATGGTCAACGTTCTGCATCATCTATCAAGTATCAGCCTGTTTCTAAACGACGCGGCCCGCTGTATGAAACACGGCGGACGAATCGTCATGATCGAACCCTGGATGACCCGCTGGTCAACATTGGTTTATAAATATTTACATCACGAATCGTTTGATCCTGCGGATAAAGGCTGGCACTTGAGCAGTCATCAGTCCAAATCTCAAGAAAATAACGCCCTGGCATGGATCATATTTAAACGGGATCGAAAGATATTTACGGAGCAATTTCCTCAGTGGGATGTTAAATCAATCAAATTACATTCACCGTTTTGTTACCTGTTGTCAGGCGGTTTTACTACAAGAAATCTGATGCCATCCGGTTCATATGGAATGATTAAACGATTTGATCGGTGCTTTGAACCCTGGATAAATTCCTGGGCCATGTTTGCGACAATAATTATTGAGAGAAATGAAAAAAGATGATATGTATACATGTATAACTTTATGAATTGAATAATAATTTTGATTGATATACACGAACAGTTTTTTAGCTTAATCCGTAAAAGTGTAAGCGTTAGAGATTTGTACTCAACCATTCCCCCGGGATTATATGGATGCTTATTTCAATAATAAATCCTATACATAATGAAGAAGAAAACCTCATCTTACTGTTCACAAAAATTACTGAGGTCTGTGAATAAGGGTGTTCAGGCTATGAATATTGAGCTCATATCACTAATCGTACCGTGCTTTAATGAAGAAAACACTGTTGGTGAATTCTACATTCAAGCTGAAGCTCTGTTGGTAAAGATGAGACCTTATAAGTTTGAAATTATTTTTATCAATGATGGCAGTACTGATCAGACAGGCCAAATCCTCAATAATTTGGCTGCTGAGAACTCGAGTATAAAAGTACTGCATCTTGCGCAAAACAGAGGTCATCAAATTGCTCTGACAGCAGGTTTAGATCATGCCACTGGTGATATGATTGTCACAATAGACGTTGATCTGCAGGACCCACTGGAATTGATCCAACATATGCTTAAAAAAATAGAGGGTGGCTTTGACATCGTCCATGCTCAGCGTCGCAGCCGCGCGGGAGAAACCATATTTAAAATTATTTCAGCCAATCTATTCTACCGCCTGCTACGATGGTTTTCAAATATCGCCATCATTGAAAACTGTGGCGATTTTCGAGCCTTTACAAGGCCGGTGTTGGAAACAGTAATCGCTTTTCGCACTCCCTTTCGATTTTTACGTGGTACTTTTGTTCAGGTGGGATTTCGCCAATGTATTATACAATATGATCGGGAAAAACGGTATGCAGGAGATACAAAGTACAATTTTTTCAAGATGGTCAACCTATCCATTGACGCGGTGCTAGGATTTTCAGCTATTCCAATCCAAATCATCACCTGGCTATCTATCTTCCTTTGGTCCGCCAGCTTGATATATTTGATCAAATCTTTAATTGAACACTTTGTTCTGAAAACCACTTTACCCGGCTGGACATCAGTTATTACATTGCTGATTTTTTTTACCGGCCTGATATTATTTTGCATGGCAATCATCGGATCTTATGTTGGACGCATATTCCAGCATGGACAAAACTTCCCTTTATACTGGCTATCAGATGCCAGGAATATTGATATTGATCATTTTAAAGAACGCGCTGAAGAATTACCTGAAATTCGATTGATAAGACGTACACTCGGTAAAAATGAGGAAAGAAAGTTTTGAGCAGTTTTCACAAAAAATTGAAAAGAGAAAAAGTCTTTCATGAAAGGTGGGCATCAACTATAGATTTAGCGAAGATTGATGTGGACGCCGCTTTTGAGGGTTCAACGTCCCCTGAAAATCGATTTATACTATCCAATTTGGGAGACTTATCCGGAAAGTACATTTTGGATCTTGGCTGTGGAGCTGGTGAGAGCAGTGTCTATTTCGCCCGTAAACGGGCACGGTGTGTCGCATGTGATTATTCAACAAGTATGGTGGAGAAAGCAAAACTACTGGCAGAACAATACGGTGTTAATATTAAAAATCGTGTTGTGAACGCCATGGAGTTGGATTTTAATAACAACACCTTTGACATAGTCTATGCCTCTAATATTTTGCATCATGTAGATGCTAAAAAATGTCTACATGAAATCCATCGTGTATTGAAACCTGGAGGAAAAGCATGTACGTGGGATCCACTTCGACACAATCCACTCATAAATATCTATCGCAGGATCGCTCGTCAAGTACGAACCAAAGACGAGCAAGCTCTAAGTATTTTTTTCGTGAATGAATTTAAGACTTTATTCTCCAGAGTGAAATACGATACATTCTGGATAGCTACTCTGTGGATATTCCTACGATTTTTTTTAATTGAGAGAGTAAATCCGAACAAAGAACGATACTGGAAGAAAATAATTTACGAAGAAGTTCGGCTCCGCAGGACATACTATAGACTCGAAAAGTTAGATTATTACCTCAAAAAATTTCCACTAATGAAGTGTCTTTCGTGGAATTTAGCTGTTGTGGCGGAAAAATGAATCGATCGAGTACTTTTTCTCGTTTAGATGTTACGTTGGGGGGTATTATTCTGATACTGCCCTTTTTCTTTTTTTTCTGGATGCTTCCTTTCGCTTCGGATTACCCCATAGGTAATGATTATCAAAGGTTTCCAATCCACCATCAAATTGAACTCATGTTCTCTCTAAAAACAGGATCATTCCCTTTATTTATTCCAGGTTTTACCGGAGGGCAAACCGCAAGTGCATTAACGGACGGTCAATTGTATCACCCGATTTCACATATCTCTTCCATTATGCCCGGTTACTGGTCCGGAAAGGCACTGGAATGGAACACACTATTTAAATTAATCACTCTTGGGCTGTCCCATCTTTTCTTGTTTATTTTTTTAAAGAAATTGAAGATTGCAGCATACATAGCCTTTATCATTTCTTTTATTACAGTTTATAATTTAAGGATGCTCGAACTTTTTAGATATGCTGTTTCACTTGAAAGCTGGACGGGGTATTTATTTTTATGCTGTGCCATCGGGTTTTATTCTCTGAAGGCTTCAAAAATAAAAGGACCGTTATTGATTATCGGTTCAACATACTGGTTAATCTGCAGCGGGCATCCTCAGATGATGTATTATGGTTTGCTTGGTGCTGCTATATTTACATTAGTTATACCCTATTTAATAAAAGAAATGATTGATGATCAGTTTATAGAAAAAAATAGTTTAAGAAAATTTTATTCAAGTGTTTTTATCTATTGTTTTTTAGGTCTACTGTTGTCCGGAGTATATACAATACCCTTTTATTTTGATTTCATAATCGATAATATCGGTAGGGTTGGCCAGGATTATAGCTGGGCGGACGGGTATCGCGATACTTTAATAGGAGTCACCAATAATTTTTTCTATCCCTTAAGGTCTGACGTGCACGGTGCATTCGGAGGATCGACCCTTATCATTATCTCCGCCATAGTGCCAGTATTGAGTTTATTTAGAAAAATTCCAAAAGTCATATGGATATTATGGTTCATTTTATTGCTGCTATTTCTGCATATGCAGGGTGAAAGGACCCCCATCCATTATTTGTTCTGGAAGTACCTTCCTTTTGCATCCTCATTCCGAATCGCTGGAAGAATATCCATGATTATTCCAATAGTGATCATGCTAATATTAACATGGGTAATGGGAAATAAATATTCAGATGATCAATTCTCAATCAAAGGAATGAAAATTAAATCCAGAGAAATTCTTTCTTTGACGGCTGTTGTTTTAATTTGCCTGTACATGCTTTATGTCGGCCATGTCCCTCCAGGTACCGATACATACAATCCAATTGAATTAAGATCTGTTTCACATGGTATTGAACGGATCGCGATAATTATGGGGATGTTAACACTTGTATTAATATTATTAGAAAGATTTTTGGTACGCTATGGCAGGATCATCGAGTATTTACTATGTATTTTTGTATGTTTTCAAACTCTTATCATTATGCAAAACGGAACCTGGATAGAGGAAAAAAGAGATGCCCCAAGCTTAAAAAAAATGCAAAATGATAAGAGAGGAAAACTCGATTATTACCTTGCAACCGGATACGGCTTAGGAAACAGGGTGATTTATAAGCAGGCAACCCAATCATTTATAGAACCATTTCTTGGGAAATTATACCGAAGATATCGAGTGGCTGCAAACAATGATCATGCGTATGAATTGATGGCTGCCAGCATGCATCCGGACCAGGTGATTATTGAAGGCCTCACATCCAAAATACTACAAACTGCGAAGAAGAAAAAAACCGATGCTCCGGGTACTGTCAAATTGGTATATTCTTCATATAACCGACTGATATTTGAAGCCAAAACGGACTATCAAGGATTCTTTGGATTGGCCTATCCATATACCGGTAGATGGAGGGCTGAAATAAATGGTCGGCATGTCAAAGTATTGCGTGCCAACGGTGCTGCAAACGCAGTTTTGATCCCTGCGGGTAATCATCGAATTGAATTCCGATATTGGAGCGATGCGGCTTTCTGGGGACTGATACTAAGCCTGACAACGTTAACCCTGCTGGGTTTATATATCAGTTACACTGTTTACCGGGTTCCCAAGACAATTTTTATCGGAATCGGAATATTACTTGTGATGACAGGCACCTATTACATGTGGTATCATAGTTTATATCATGGGGACAATCTTGATGCGGATTATTTCTGGGAGGAAAGCACACCACCATTGTCACCGAATATGGC
>JAUVGT010000383.1 GCA_030593645.1 Deltaproteobacteria bacterium | reverse complement strand
GTCCGGGTGACATCAAAAAATGCGCTGATATTATGACTGAATACGACTGTTTTAATTCAGGGTATTCTTCGATACAAGTAAGATTCCCCGGACTAAATAAAGGATAGAAAAGGCGAAAGAAGAAATAATCACCGCGAAGAGCGCGAAAGGGTATTTAGTGCCCAACGGGCAAAGGGCAAAAGACAATCACGAAAGAAGGACAAAGAAATAGTATTTAAAAAATAAATTTAATATTTTTTCGTGTTTTCAAACTTTCGTGTTTTCGTGATAAAGGTTTTTGATTTTATGTTTTTAATTAATTCCTTCTTCGCGTCCGTCGGCCTCTGCGGTGAAAAATAAAAAATGGAAACTCCTTTATTTTATCGAGAAACTGCATTAGATTGGTTATGAAAAAATGAAAACACGTGACAAAATCAATAGCGGGACACAGAAAAATACAAACGTATCCGATCTGTCTTTCCAGGAAATCGAACTTGAATTCATGGTACATGAATTAAAAGATCCCCTCTCGGTTATTGAATCGAACATGAGAATGTTATTAAAAAGGGCGGATAAATACGGCCCTTATTCTTCCGGCCTGGAAAAAGTACTCAATCGGTCTTTGAAAAATTCAATCAAAGCAAGCAATATGTTATATGGTTTACTTGAAATCGGTAAATCCAGGGCTGGGAATATAGTCACATCAGAGTGTAAAACAGATTTACTGATCATTGATACGGTTAATGAGACCCTGGAATTATTACAGGACTACCAATGTATAGAGTCCGGTGATACCAATTGTGACAAGATTATCCAGGAATTTTCAGATTTTGGCGTTAGTTTAAAAATATCGGAACGCGTCAAACAATCCGTGATCAACCAGGATTTAATTAAAATAAGGCAAATATTGGGGAATTTAATAAAAAATGCATTGCATTATCGGAATAAAATCGTAAATATTGACTCTGACATTGTTGATGATCATCTTTTAATCCATGTGATAGACGATGGCCCCGGCATAGAACCGGAACACTATGATTTAATCTTTAAACGGTATGTTCAGATTAAGGGGTGTGATTCAGAACTGAAAAGAAACAAACACGGATTGGGTCTTGCAACAGCCCGAATAATGGCCAGGTACCTGGGTGGCGACATTATTATTAGAAAACCAAAAGAATGTGGCGCGAATTTCGAGATTAGCCTGCCACTTAAATTTAATGAACAATAATCAGGAGGAATCAATGACAGCATCTTTGTCCGTTCTAAAAGGAAAATTTATACTTGCAGTAGATGATGAAAAAGACATTCTTGATACCATTGAAGATGTTCTTGATGAAGTAAAACTGGATACCGCATCAGATTATGAAAGCGCTTCTGAAAAAATCAAAACAAACGCCTATGATTATGTCGTACTCGATATCATGGGAGTGGATGGACTGAAACTGCTTGATGAGGCCGTCAGCCGCAATATACCTGCCATTATGCTGACCGCCCATGCCATAAACGCTGAAACTTTAATGGAATCGATTCGCAAAGGTGCCATATCCTATATTCCCAAAGAAACCCTTTCCGAGCTTGATGAACTGTTGAGTGAACTGATCGGTGCCCATGAAAAGGGAGAGCCGCCATGGAAGCTTCTATTTAAAAAATTTGGTACTTATTATAATGAACGTTTCGGCGCGGACTGGAAAGACAAAAATAAAGAATTCTGGGCCGAGTTTGATAAAACATATACGATTTCAGAAGGAATTAAAAAGCGCCTTCTGAAGGATGGAAATATTATCGATAAGGGAATTTAGAAAAACATCTGTCCATTTCATAGGACTTGCATGAATGCAGCCGGTAATTCCTGAAAACAGAGTTTCCGTACTTTTTAAAACCAAGGGGCGGTCGCCGTGGGCGACCCGCCTTATTGCAGCCATACTTCAGGCGACAATTGTAGAAGGTTCTTTTCGTTCTGTGGATGCCCGCCTGAGAATTCCTTTCATAACCATTTTTACTATCGGATTAGCCCTGGCAGTTCTTGCTTTTTTCATACAGCTGCCAACGCATGCCATACATCCGATGCATTGCTTTTTTGCATCTTGATCTAAATACCTGCCTGTATCAAATGATAATAAACCAACAGGACATTTTTCTGCGCATTTCCCGCATTGAACACATCGTTTTACATTGTAAACAGGTTTGACAGCTTTATACTTGTCCGATTTGGAAATTTTATCAATTTGGATTGAAATATCTTTTGGATTCAAAGATCTGGACACACGTAAGCTGTTTAATCCAAACCTTTGTGCCTTTTTCAGATCCGAATCATCCGGCCGCCCCATTGCGACCGGTATAATATCTGAATATGAATGCTGCCCAATAAACTTACCCGCGGCGGTAACATCGAAACCGTTTTCGAAAAGTAACTCCACCATAGAATAAAGAGCAATTCCATAGCTCCGGTTACCGTAAACGACTATGGCGCTCGCGGTTTTTCCGTTTCCGCGGATGGCTCTGATACACTCCAGCGCCTGAACCGGAAGCTTACCCGAGTGAACAGGGGCACCTACAATTAAATGATCAATATTATCTGTAACATTCATGGTATTAGTGATTATTGCCGCGCGTGTATCCGGAAGAGTCATATCAAATACCCGTGGTTCCTTTGCACCCATTCCGATAGCCGCGGCTGTACATATTTTTTTTGTTGTGTCTGTTGGAGAAAAATATAGAATTCCTACACGATTAGGCATTTCATTCTCTTTTAGTAAATTAATATTCGAGTCCAAAGGACTTAGAAGTGCTCTTAAATACATTTGCATTGCTCCTCTATTCCTGGGCCAGACTCCCAGGAAAAAGTTTCATTAATGACAATGAATGGGTTGAAGGGCTCCATTAGGAGCCCTTTTTTTTGTTTGGGCGTTTCGATAATCTGTCTATACGGTTTTAAGTTTAAACATGTGAGATATAATGAGACCAAAACCAAGACTTGCGATAAAAATGGCAAAAAGGAAATTTATATATGGTATGAAATTTAAAACCATGAGACATACCGCCCCGATAAGAAAGAAGATAAACCTGTTTACTTTTTTCATCTTGAATAATCCTGACAGGTATTGACCCAGCATGGTCAGGCCAAGAACCTTAGTAATAAAAAATATTGGCATGATCGACAGAAGAAGCACACCGGTTAGCGGAAGGGTGATAACCAGCATGGCTGAGATCACGATAATCGCAGGATACATAAAAAGCGGTATCAAACCGTAAAGGGATGTAAACCAGAATTTGTCATTTGATCTTTCATTCTCCAGCACCTTTGTTGGAGGCAGAAAGAGAAATAATAATCCACTGACAATAAATGCCGCCAGGAAAAAAAGTTTGATTATTAAAGGAAACTTCCAAAAGCGGGAGCCTTTAAAAAACCGCTCCGCTTTACTGGTTTCATTTTTTTCAAAATCCACATTCCCGGTTACTTTAGCAAGCGCTTCCATACTGAGTTCTTTATCCGAAGTATATGTTAAATTTCCGTTGATTTTCCCATCTCCCAGAATCATGAATCGGCCTGTATGGGCATTGATATTTCCGTCAACCGTACTTTCAATAGTAACTTTCCCCGCACCCACATACACATCTCCGTTCACTTTCCCGCGAATGATCAATTCAGCGGCGCCGACAAAAACAGCACCGTTAATAACGGCCCCCTCTTCGATTACTATCCGCCTTCCGGCCAGAAAATTTGTCCCCTTGATTTCTCCTTGTATGGAAATAGTTTCACCGGCCGATGCAATTCCATTTCCGATTTTTCCATTGATCAAAACGCCTTTCCCGAAAGCGAAAAGTCCAAGTTTGGTCTTCCCTGTAAAATCGAGATTCTTTCCCAAAAATATCAAGTCCTCAGTCTCACCTGTAAAAACAAGCTTCCGCCCAAGATAGATATAGTCATCGTTTACCTTCATGCTTTCAGTCCTTAAATCTTCGTTTAAGACAATTTCCACTGCACCGGCACTCACACTCACAAAAAACATCAATAATACTGTGAATAATATTTTTTTCATTTTATTTACCTTTATCAATCCATTTAATATTATCCGATGATCACACCGGAGTTCATTTTTTGGAACCAATTCTATAAGCAATTCATAACTTCTGATACTACAATAATGATAAGTCGAGATTCTCGCGACATAATTCAGATGAATGGAAAAATTTTTAGACTGATCGGTTATATCTTGGTGTTGAATGGTATGGAGGTGGCTGTGTCACATTTGAGAGTTATCAACAATGTGTGAACGATTCAATTGAAACGGAACATATCTATGTCAAACACTATATGTGTTCGCTCTTTCGTATGGCTAGAAATCAATCAGCTTTCTAAGTGCGATTGCTTTCCGTCGAGACAGGTCCACGCGGCTTTTATCTTTTAATTCGACCAAATAGCGGCCCTTGAACATATGATGGATCGATTCAATATAATCGAGGTTGACCAGGTTGGCCCGGTTTGTCCTGAAAAATCCGGATTTGGCCAGTTTTTTTTCATAATAATTCAAAAAATTATCAGCCATATATCGTCCTTCATTTGCATAAATAAAGCTGAGTCCATCTTCAAAGCATATTTTCTGAATATCCTTTACCTGAATAATTTTAATTGCATCCCTGACCTTTACAGAAATTTTTTCTGTTTTCCCCGAATCCGGATCACTCACTTTTTTTGAT
>JAUVGT010000276.1 GCA_030593645.1 Deltaproteobacteria bacterium | reverse complement strand
ATCAGGCCATCAAGAAACGTTGATCCATTTTCAGGACTTCACCGTATGTTAAATACGCTTTCACCCCTGAAAATGGCCCAACGTCCCTTGCTGACCTAATCTAAAACGTTTTGAACTCAAATTTTATGCAACGTTAGGGTTAAATCGCACTGAACCGCACAACCATGTCATTGAGCTGATTGGCAAGCCGCGTAGGCTCTTTAATATTTTTGTTAACTTCCATGCTTCTGTCCGCCATGCTCCCGGCGGACCGGTTCGCTTTTAAGATGTTTTTGGATATATCTTCGGCTACCACAAAATTTTTAGTCATGTTCCTGTTGATTTCCGCGATTCCGATTGATGATTGAGCCACACTTCCTGAGATCTCTTTCGTACTGGAGGACTGCTCTACCACGGATGCCGATATAATCACGATATAATCATTGAGTTCGTTTCGGACAGCTCCAGCGATGAATCATTCAGAATTTCAGCATTTTGCCGTATCTCAAGGACCGCTTCCCGCAGGTTTGATTTGCTGACAGTAAGTTCGGCCTCTCTTCTTTTTAATTTTTTGCGTATACTATTCATATAATTGCCGATATAAGTGAGCCAGCTTAAACAAAGGGCGCAGATAACCCATTGAACCAGATTCTGCGCGAGGTTAAAGTTCAACGGTGGGGACAGTATATTCAAAATGATGATTGCGCCATATCCAGTTAATGCTGCCAGGGACACAATTACAAACTCCGGCAGGGTGAGCTGAAAAGAACCGAACAGGATGGTGAGTAAATAAAAGACCATAACGGCGCCGCGGATATCCTGAATATAGTACATAAAATAGGTGATGTATATAATAGCCGCAATAATTTGGGAAAGCGTCATGCTGGGATCTTTAAAACTTTTGTTTATTCCGCTCCGTATAATCATATAAAGAAGCAGCTGAACAAAAAACAGCACCATGAAATAGAAAATCAGGTGTGTTGCTGTCATGTCGACCAGGTCTGATTTCATGACTGCGATACTGACGATGGCAAACACCGCACAAAAGGCGTTTGCGGTGAGAAGGCGTTTGATACGAAACGCCTGTTTTTTGTCATTTCCCGGTATGATTGAAAACATTTTCACCCCGTATTTGGCATATGATAATAAAGTGATGTTTTAGAGTCTTGATCTTATCAAGTATATCATTCCCGAGTTGGTGACCGCAAGATTAGAAATGGTTTCAAAGCCTTCGAGGTTTTTTCCAAAACCTTCGATCAGGTTCAGGGCCGGCTTGTGCGGGTGTAACCTTGTGAAGCCTCCGCAGCTGTATCTGCCCTTTTGGGGGCGTGGCAAAGTTATCAACAGCATGGCATGTTTCTGTGTTACCAGGGATTTCACGTCCTGATTTTATCCGGGTATCCTGCTTGCACAGGGATCATCGATGATCATGATGACGCCTGTATATGTCTATTATATACCTGTGTAATGAATCAGGGATTCCATATAGCGTGATTTCACCTGCTGTGTTGCCAGGACTTGTTTGAATGGCGGAAGTTTCAGAATGACACCTAAAACCGCGGCCATAGCCCGATGACTCCATAAGACCCGGTTGTCAAAAATCAGGTTCTGCAGTTTGCCCCGTTCAATAGCCATCACTACCGCCTTGTGTGTTCCATTTAGGGGTGTAAGAACTCTTTTGGGGCGGGATTTTAAATGAATACTTTCCGCTGAACAGGTTCTTACGCAAACACCGCAGCCCAGGCAGAGATCTTCATCCAGCTTCGCTACTTTCATTTTGGGCTTGAGCGGGTTATTCGATGAAACCAGTACCATCGCTTCTACCGGGCAGGCCGTCACGCATTTTCCGCATCCATTGCAGTCGGATTCGGTGATTACCGGGATGAAATTGGTTGTATGGACCGGGTTCAGAATCGCAAATCGCCGGGCGGCGATCATGGCCTCGCAGCAGCATCCGCAACAGTTGCAAATAAAATTGACACTTTCCCTGATATTTTCGCCGAACTGAACCAGGTTGTGCTCATAAGCGGTCTGCAATAAATCAAGGCATTCTTCCTTTCCTACCGAACGGGCGCAGTCATGCTTTATAAGCGACGCGGCTGTGTTGTTAAATGTCATGCATATTTCCTGCGGCGCGTTGCATGCTCTGCCCTGGTGATGCATTTTATGACGGCAGTAACAGATTCCAACACCCCGATGAGAAGCACTTTTAATGACTTCAGTCGCTCTTTCATAATCAAGAACATGCAATGCATTTTCTTCGGACAGCGAGGGTTCATTTACAAAGGTACGCCCCAGCTGAGTTTCGCCCCGGGTGAATAGCTCCCTGATGAAATCTTCTTCCACATTCATGTATTCATAAAACAACTGGCTTAAAATTTTCTGATCAATGTCAGCGCGCACGCGCATTAAGGAGAACTCGAAAAAGCCCGCCATCGGAGGGGGCAGAGAATAAAAGGACTCCCCGTTTTGTTCGATGTCAATCAGGATAGCCCGATCGGCCAATTCATCCAGTACCTTTTGAGTGCGGGTCAGGTCCATTTTCAAGATGCGGCTGGCTTTTTTTGCTGTGAACGGTTTGATGGGCATGAGTGAAACCAGTTCGGCCTCTTTCTCACTAAAAAGCATTTTTAAGATTTTGAATAAAAGCTCAGATGGGGGTGCGCCCTGGGGATAGCGATTCAACCTGTCTGCTAACCTGGAATAACTGGATTTGATTGAGTGATGAGCCATAAAAACACTTTATCTCTATAGAAAGGGTTCAATTTTAGCGCCTGAAATCCGATCCGGCGGCCAGGTCAAAGTTAACAGGCTGTGTCTGAGTAGTGAAAATAGAGTGCCTGAAATTGATGGTCTCGTAAAAAGTCCGAATTAGACGGTTTCGTAAAGAGTTCAAATTCAAGGCGTGCAATATTTGTAATGATGAAGCGTACTTATCGGACCCGCCCTGTTAAAACTGTCTTTTTATTTAACAGGGGAGTTGAATCATTGCAAAATGCAGCACAACGCAGAAGTTGGTCCGCCTACGGCGGATTACGAAACCGTCAAAATTGACCATATTTACTACTGGTACATACGGTCAATTTCAGATTGATATTTTTCAATTACTTTGCGACGTTTCAATTTCATGGTCTGTGTCAGCAGGCCGTTTTCCAGGGAAAAATTTTCTTTGATCAGGGTGATCTTTTTGGGTATCTCATAACTTCCGAATTTCCCGGTTAGAAATTCGTTGACGGCATCGAAGATCATTTCATTTGCTTCCGGGCTTTTCACCAGGTCATCCGGATCTTCGGAACGTTTTTCACTTCCAGCCCACCTGTTTAGAACCGTGAAGTCGGGAATGATCAGGCAGACGTTATAAGATCGGCTATCACCAAAAATCATGGCGTTTTCGACCCAGGGAAGCAGCCGGATTTCTTCTTCAATACCGACCGGGAAAATATATTTACCATTTTCCAATTTATACTGTTCCTTTATCCGTCCCGTGATACAAAGATATCCGTCTTCGTCCAGATACCCGCGATCACCGGTGCGAAAACCGCCGTTTTCTGTCATTACTTTTTGAGTGGCCTCGGGATTATTATGATATCCCTGCATGATATTGGGGCCGTACACAACAATTTCACCATCATTCGACCCGGGTTCCACCACCGAAGAATCGATTTTTACCGTTACATTATCAAGGCATCGGCCCACACTTCCGATTTTATAAGCGGTTGGGCAGCTCATAGTAATTGCAGGCGAGGTTTCGGTCAGACCATAACAATCGTAGACTGGAATGCCGATATCCCAGAAGAAATTGGAAATCACCGGATTCATGGTCGCGCTGGCTGTGAGGGCGCCTTCAAGTCGTCCTCCAAAAAGGGATCTAATTTTTTTAAATACAATCGCATCGGCTATTTTATATTTAAGTTCAGTAAGCAGCCCGGCACCGGCGCTGCCGGAGCGTCTTTTTTTATGGGCGCAATCCAGCCCCATGAAAAACAATTTGCTTCCCAGCCCCTTGTCTTCGTTCATTTTTGAATGGATTTTATCATAAATTCTATTAAAGACCATGGGAACGGCGATCAGAAATGTGGGCCGAACCTTTTTCATATCATCCGCCACAGTGTCCGCGGATTCAGCAAATCCGATGGAACCGCCGAACTGGATAAAGTTGTACAGTTCAGCCGTTTGAGCGTATGAGTGAGCCCATGGAAGTATCGAAAGACTTCGGCTTTGAGATCCCAGCTTATCGGCAAAAAATCGATAGCCGCTCCGGGCATTGCTTGTGAAATTACCATGTGTGAGAAGTACCCCCTTGGGCTGCCCGGTGGTTCCCGAGGTATAGATCAGTACCGCCACATCACCGGGATCCGGGGAATAGGGTTTAATTGGATGTGATTTTCCCTGGCGCTCAAGGGTTTCCATTGTAAGATCCCCATGGTCATCAATCACAAAAATTTTTTCAAGGCCCGGCATGTCATCTTTCATGGCTGCCACCTGGTTAAATATAGTCTTGTTTGCTGCCAGTAAAACCTTGGCCCCTGAGTTGTTAATGATATATTTCCAGGTCATTGGAAGTTCTTTTTCATACATGGGTACAAATCGCGCTCCCAGTCCAAATGTCGCAAAAGCCGCGACCGCCCATTCCGTTCGGTTGTTGGCAATAATTCCGACTGCGTCATTTCTGCCGACTCCCAGGCCGGCTAATCCGCCACGCAGGTGATCCACCCGTTTCCCGACGTCTTCGTAATTGACCCATTCGTATGATCCGGAGGCATTTTTTGTTCCGAAGAGCGGATTTTTTCCATGGGCAGCAACGGATTGACTGAACCATTCAACCAGGTTATCCGGTTTTTCGTATGTAAACATTTTTCCTCCTTTGTTAAAGTGTTCTAAGTGTTCATGGTATAAGCGTCTTTTAATGGAAATACTATTTCCTGCCACACTGCCTGGAACCGCTTTGAATCTGTGTTCGGTTTTCGGATCATCTCCATACACATATCCATTTGTTGAGAAGTACTGCTTGGTTTGCTGTAAAGCTGCAATGCATAATCGGAGACATCCCTGATCATGAAGTCAAAGATCTGGTCAATCAGTCCGGGATCGATTTTTTCCAGTTGTGATTCTTCAATGATCAGCTGGCCATAGGCGACCAGGGTAAAAAGTTCACCGAGTTTCAAAAGAAAGTCAATATCCTTGATCTGGTTTTCCCGGGGCGGGGCTTTCAGCAGGAGTTGTTTTAGTACAGCGATCTGTTCTTTAAAAATGTTTATGTTTGGCCCGTCGATCGAATTATAGGCAATATTGTAATCATGAAACTGAATACTTTGAAGCCCCCGGGTGGGACCCTGTTCCCAGAGAAAGTTGTCATCGGCAGGCCCGTCCTGTTTCGGTGTGTCCGGAAACTGGTCGGGATTAAAAAAATAGTTGGCCATAAATTTTATAATCAGTGCCATATTGACGTGAACCGTACCTTCAAGTTTGGGAAGGGCACGTATATCCCGGGTGGCATTCTCGAAGTATACATCCTTTTCAAATCCTCTGGCGGCAATTACATCCCAAAGCAGATCGATCACCCTTTCTCCCTGGGTAGTGACTTTCATTTTAACCATAGGGTTATACAGGAGATATCGCCGGTCTGACTTGGAAGCAGACCGCATGTAATCAATGGCCCGTGAGGCAAATAGTTTCATGGCAACCAATCGAACATATGCATCGGTAAAGAGCTGCTGGATATGCGGGAAATCGGTGACAAACTTGCCATAAAGATTTCGGCCTGAGGCGTGTTCAATAGCCTCGTAGAATGCATGGGTACAGATTCCAATGGAAGCCCATCCCAGATTGAATTTTCCCACATTAATGGTATTGAGTGCCGAATCCCAGGCTTCCTGACCGGTTGAAAGAATATCTTTTTCTGTAACAGGATATGCCTGTAACGCGAATTCAGCCACATAACTTTGCCAGTCCACCACGTTCTGGATCAATTCATAATGATCATGCCCGGGATCGGCTGTAAAAAAAACATACTCATCGGTTTCTGAATTTTTTCCAAAGGTAGATACCAATGCCGCGGCGTTTGCGTTTCCGATATAATACTTTCCGCCATCCGCGACATATTGGTCTTCTCCAAGCGGGGTGAGTGTCATCTCCGATGAGTAAAGATCCGCGCCATGAGCTTTTTCTGATAAGCCGAAGGCAAAAATACCGCCATCTTCGAGCATTTGAGCCGTGCGCATTTTTATTTCCTTATTCCGGCTCATCCAGATCGGTCCCAACCCCAGTATGGTTACCTGCCATGTGTACCAGTAGGCAAGACCGTAAAATCCCAATATCTCGTTAAAGTCACATATCCTGGAAGTATCCCAGCGTTTATCGGTGTCATTTTCAGCGAATAAAGACGGAGTCAGAAGGGTGGCGAAAATCCGGTTTTCTTTGACAAATTTAAGAAAATCATCATACCAGACCCTGTCATAATAATCCTGCTTCATTTTGGATCTGCCTTTATTTTCAAAAAATTCAATCGTTTTTTTCATGATTTCCCTGGAACGATCATCCAGATGATCATAAGTTTCTTTTTTCGGGTTCAGCAGCATTTATCCCTCCCATATTATAAAAAAGATAATAATGATGGTTTCGTAAAAAGTCCGAATGTGACGGTTTCGTAAAAAGTTCAAATTCAAGGCGTGCAAATTTCGTAATCATGAAGCGTACTTATAGTACGTTGAATGATTGCGAAATGCAGCACAACGCAGAAGT
>JAUVGT010000248.1 GCA_030593645.1 Deltaproteobacteria bacterium | reverse complement strand
CTGGAAAACCATGCCATGGTTATCGATACTCCCGGCATGCGTGAGCTTGGGAATATTGCCGTGGAATCCGGGATCAAGGATACGTTTAACGAAATAGCGGCATTGGCAGAACATTGTCGTTTCTCAGATTGTACTCATGTGTCAGAAGAGGGCTGCGCGGTAATAAGTGCATTGGAAGAAGGAAAGATAACACAGGCGCGTTATCAAAACTTTATAAAAATCAATAAAGAATCTATTTATCATGAAATGTCGTACCTGGAAAAAAGGCAGAAAGACAGACAGTTTGGTAAAATGATTAAATCGGTGATGAAGCACAAGAAGAATAAAAAGTGAACAAATAATGCAACTATGTCAAATCACCTCTATGCAGTTGAATCGCTTTCAATCTGCCCCGCAACAGGCAGCAATACTTTAAAAGTACTCCCCGCACCTTCGCTGCTTTCGACTTCGATGCGTCCGCCGAGTCCCTCGACAATATTATGGCAGATAAACAATCCCAGCCCGGTACCTTCACCGATCGGTTTGGTCGTGAAAAATGGATTAAATATGTTTTTTAATGTCTGCTGATCCATACCGCGTCCATTATCAATCACACTGATTGTCACCCACTCACCCGCGTCATCTTTATTTTCGATTTCCAGTTTTATCCATGAGTTTTTTTTGTCGCACGCCTGTGCCGCATTGATCAGAAGATTAATCAACACTTGTTCCAGCCTTCCGGGATCTGTCACTATTTCCGGAGCATTATCCGGGATATGGGTTTTAAGGTCAGAAATCATCTTTTTAATTTTTCCATGGCAGATGGAAATACTCTTTTCGACAACCTGGCCGATATTAACCTTTATGTTTGCCCTGTTTTTTCCTTCTGATGAGAAGTCTCTTAAATCGGTCATAATACTGCTGACACGTATTGCCCCGTGTTCCATGTTATCAATCAGGGTGTTTATATCGGCGCGAAATTCAGGATAGTTCATTCCAAGAAAATCAGCCTTGGGATTTTGATTGGAATATTGATCGAGGATGGGGTAAATCTTTTTGAAATACTCTCTTAATATGGGGAGATTGAACGTGACGAAATTGATGGGGTTATTGATTTCATGGGCGATCCCGGCAACAAGGAAACCAAGAGAAGCGAGTCTTTCCTGCTGAACCATCTGTCTTTCAATCATTTTTGTTCTGGTGATATCTTCAATGTGGATGATTGCACCATCGATTTTGTGTTCAATTTCGTTAATGGGGTATATGGTTACTTTTTCGATTCGATTGTCATTCATCAATCCTGTTTGTTCAAACGTTAATTGCTTTCCCCTGGCTACCGACTCGGTTATCTTGTCTTCTGAAAGGCTTTTTTCTTCTTTGGTGAATACCTGCTTAAAGGCGATTGTTTTACTATCCTGATCTTCTATTCCAAGGTATTTTTTTGCCGCGTTGTTGACCATCTTTAAAATCATATCGTGGTCTACCAATATCAGAGGATCTGAAATCCCATTGATCACTGTCTGAAGCATATTTCTTGAAGTACGTACTCTTTGTTCTGCTGATTTACGTTCGGTAATCAGTTTTTGAAGCTCCGCGGTACGCTCTTCAACTCGATTTTCCAGGTTTTGGTTGAGCTGGTTAAGCTTTGTTTCATTCTCTTTTAAATCTTTCATTAGAAGGCTATAGGGACGACGTAAGCCGGTTTCAATCACAGCTTTATAGATTAGATAGAATGAGATGATTTTAAAAATGTGACCAATCAGATTTGATAGGCCATAAACACTGATATAGAAGGTAAATGCCAGCTCGGCTCCAATTGTAAATATAATTGAAAGAATCAGAAGCGTTGAAACCTCCCGGGAAAATCTCACCCGGTTTTTATATACAAGAAAGAGGGCTCCCAAGAGTATCAGGCTGATCACATACTCACTGAATATTTTAAAGGATGTTAAACCAGATCCTTCGATAAAACAATCCGGAAATATTTTGAAGTAAAAAATGACCGCGACTAATACTGCGGTCAGTGTTGTATAGCCGGCAAATAATATCCGCGGATTTGCCTTTTTTATAAAAAATATCGGCGCGATCAGGAGTGTCATGCTCTCAAGATAACGGGCCGCGATCCACAATTGCGTTGGCAAATCCGCGCCATAGCCGGTAAAAATACCCATCCCTTTATATGCCAGTGTATGCAGCAGATCAATGCTTCCAATAAAAAGATAAGCGATTCCCAATGTAAGAAGGTAACTGTTATTCATGAATTTGCGGGAATTCCACGCGAACATGAAAATACCGAAAGTGATGACGATGCTGAAGATTTCAGCGATGCTGTGAAAAAGGAGATAGCTGTATCTGCTGGTTAGATATAATCCAATGATTAAAATAGCATAAATGAGAATATCATAATTTTTAAAGGTTCGTTTTTTTAGCATGGTTTTAAGTATTGTGGTTTATGAGTTACGAGCTGAAGATCCGAGTATTTGCTGACTATGATATGTTTTGATTTTAAAATCAAGGGGGAAAGGGTAACGAAATCCAATGTTCTAATCGCGAGAACTGGAAAAAAATATAGTCCCATTTTATGTGAGACCATAAGAACCAAATTCCATTGACCATTCATATACTGCTTATTCAGTATGCATAAAATGTATTCTCCTTACAATAGAGACAATAGTAAAAACAGGGCGAAAACTAATTATATAGTGATATATCAATAGAATAGAACGATAAAGCTAATTTTGGCATGATTATTGGTTATGATTATGAAAACCGGTTATTGGCTGTTCGTTTTAATTGTCAGGCGCATTATAAAATTTATTTTTTTTGCCAGTTAAAAGGAAAGGAATGAAAAATGAAAAAGAAAGCACTTCTAATAATCATTATTTTAGTAATCATGACAGCGTGTGCGGCAACAAACCAGAACAATTCAACAATAAACAGCGGTTTTAAAACCGTTTTTTCAGGTATCGGACATTTGGTTTTATCACCCTTTCAAATCGCAGCCGGCCTACTGGAAGGTATCGCCTCCATGCCATATTATCTTGCTACCAATCTTCATGAAATCAATAAGGGAATGATTGAGGCCCAGGCGAAAATCACACTGGATGATACCTATGATTCCGCATATGGAAAACGATTGGGGCAGGTTGAGGAAGACGGCGATACGGGTGAGGTCTTCAGAAGAATGAAGCATGCTACTCTATATTTTCAAAGGGTTCTAAGTGAGTATGGGGTACCCAACCCGGAACATTACATCTTAACAAGTATTGATACGGCTAGTAATCAGGGATATACACTTTTTGCGGTGGTTTATCGTCCTTTTGATTCAATTAAGGTTATTGATAAATATGATCAGCATACCATGCGATATTTTCAAAGAAAAGACCGGCTCTATTATGAGCCCTATTTAGAAGATCGAAACGGAAATCAGATCGATAAAGTGATTGACTGGGCCGGTATTCCTATAGAATACTCGAAAACCCAGAAAGCCCAGGCTGTTCTGATCACCATGGCAGCCAATTCAGTAATAAACAAAAAACAGAGTACTGAGTACTGGGGGATTGAAAAAAGATGGATCGCCGATGAATGTGAAAAGATCATTGAAGAGAGAATGAAGGATGTTAGAAAAACGATGAAAATATAAAAAAACGGGGGGGGTGTTATAAACATTATGACACCCCTTGATTAAAAAACCATTTCTAATCATTACCGGCTCATTTTGAAAGAACTTCGACTTTGAAAGAAAACCATTCCAATTTTGTAAAAAAATATAGATTCATGTAAACTTTTTTATTATGATAATCGTCTAAATACTCTAGCCCGGATTTCTCACAAGCATTCTATTATGATCGCATATCTTATGTCATCTCAAGGATTTTGCTTGTTCACCGATTTCACCGTGTCCCGACACGGTGTCACCCGGCTCACGGCGACAAACCCTTGCCCTTGATTGAATGATTTGACACAAGCGATGCGATCTCATAACGAAAGTTTGTGAGAAATGACGATTAAGACGATTTTCGGACTTTTACGATTCCATCAATTTTGATATATAAAGAATTGATTATTTTACGATTTCACAAAACCGAAATACATGATAGTAAGGTTTCCAGGAGTGGTTTCAAAACACTTCTCATTTTTAAATGTCTATGATCTGGGGTTCCTGAGGATTTAACGGATTTTATCATATGAATAAAAAAATTATTATCACTATTATTATCGCAGGGCTCGGATTATGGGTCTGGCAAATTTATCAGAGATCTTCCGATTCACAAAAGAACAGCCTTCGCCGGGGCCGAAACGTGCCTGTTGCGGTGGAGGTTGAACCTGTAAAAAAAGCAACCATACGGGAAATCGGAAGTTATACCGGATCCTTGAACCCTGTTTCCGAATTTATAATGGCACCGAAAATTTCAGGACGGCTTGAAAAGATCCTTGTGAATATCGGAGATGTAGTAAGTGGTGGACAATTGGCAGCCGTTTTGGATGATGGAGAGTACAGACAGCAGGTTGTTCAGTCAGAGGCGGAGCTCATGGTGGCTCAGGCAAATCTGCAGGAACGGGAAAATATTCTTCAGAACGCAAAACGTGAGTACGAACGTACCCAGCTGTTGCGGAAAAAAAAAATAGCCTCTGAATCCCAGCTCGATTCCGCAAGATCTGAACTTAATACACAGCAGGCAAAACTGAAAGTGACCGTCGCCCAGGTGACACAAAAAAAGGCGTCTTTGAAGATGGCTAAGGTACGATTATCATATGCTCAGATTATGGTGCCGGAAAACAATACCATCGGTCATCGGGTGGTGGGTGAACGGTTTGTGGATGAAGGTGCTATGTTGGCGCCAAATACACCGATCGTCACCATACTCGATATCGGTAAGCTCATTGCTGTCATCCATGTGATTGAAAGGGACTATCCCAAAATTCAAACGGGGCTTGAAGCTGTGATTTCGACCGATGCTTACCCCGGACGATCTTTTCCAGGCAAAGTGATTCGAATCGCGCCCCTGATAAAGGAAAAATCACGTGAGGCCCGTGTGGAAGTCGAAATACTCAATGAACAAATACTTTTAAAGCCGGGGATGTTCGCACGTGTTCGAATCCAGTTCGATGAGCATGAAAATGTTATCGTGGTTCCGGCTTCCGCCTTGATCAAACGAAACGGCGACCAGGGTGTTTTTCTGGCTGATTTGCAGGAAAAAAAGGCAAAATTTATTCCGATTACTACTGGTATTGTTAACGGTTCACATGTGGAGGTGCTTAGCCCACCCATTACCGGAATGGTGGTGACCCTGGGACATCATTTACTTGAAGACGGCGCGATGATTATCCTGCCGGGCAGCAAACCGGATGCTGCCAAGTCGAATAAAGGTAAAAAATCGGGTTCCGGTCGGGATAAAAGACCTGCAGGAAAGAAAAAATGATGAACATTTCCCAATTTTCTGTACGTCGTCCTGTTTTAACCATTATGGTATCGTTGATCATTATTATTCTGGGCGGTATTTCTTTGTCCCGACTTTCCATCGACCTGATGCCCGATATTACTTTCCCGATGCTCAGTATTTCCACGAATTATGAAAACGCAAGCCCCGAAGAAATCGAAGAGTTGATCACCCGTCCTGTGGAAGAAGCCATGAGCGCGGTACCCGGTGTGGAAGAGGTCTCTTCGGTTTCCGCTGAAGGCCGAAGCAGTGTTCGGGTTGCATTTGCATGGGGTATAGATCTGGACGCGGCTGCCAACGATGTCCGGGACCGTCTGGATCGGGTGATACCCCGTCTTCCAGCGGACGCGGAAAGACCGAGACTGCGCAAATATGATCTGGCCTCTTTCCCGATTCTTATTATGGGTGCTTCCACCAATCTGGATCCGATCGAAGCCCGGAAGATTATCGACAACCAGGTTAAAAATCGGATCGAAAGAGTACCGGGGGTGGCCTCACTGGATATTCGGGGGGGATTGAGCCGGGAAATCCATGTCAACCTGGACGAAACGAAAATAAAGGCTTTAGGGCTTCCGATTGATCAGCTTTTAAACCGGCTCAGGGAAGAGAACATTAATCTGCCGGCCGGTTCAATCGAGCAGGGGCTGATCGATGTTACCATCAGAACACCGGGCATTTTCAACAACCTGGATGAATTAAGAAATACGGTCGTTGCCATACGGGATGGGGTTCCGATCCAGTTGAAAGAGATCGCTTCCGTAGAAGACGCGTGGGAAAAAGTAACCCGGATTGTCCGGGTAAATGGCAAAACGGGTATCCGATTTTCAGTCAACAAGCAGTCCGGGAAAAACACCGTGGAGGTGGCCACCGGTGTGCTTAAAGAGATTGAGAAAATTAACCGTGATATTCCCCAACTGAATATTATCCCCATTATCGATACTTCTGAATATATCAAGCGTTCCATTACCAACGTGGGCACCATTATTATATATGGAGGCATACTGGCCATCATTGTACTGCTCCTTTTTCTAAGGAATATTCCCAGTACAGCCATAATCGCCACCACGATTCCCATATCTGTGGTTGCCACATTCGCACTCATGTATTTCAATGGATTTACGTTAAACCTGATGACACTCGGCGGTTTGGCACTTGGAGTCGGCATGCTGGTGGACAATGCGATTGTGGTACTGGAAAATATATTCCGGCTTCGCGAAGCAGGGCAAGACTCCCAATCGGCAGCTGTTAAAGGGAGCCAGGAAGTGATGGCGGCGGTTATTGCCAGTACTTTAACTACGCTGGTTGTTTTCCTGCCGCTTATCTTTGTACGCGGCATGTCGGGGATCATGTTTAAAGAATTATCGTATGTTGTGAGCTTTTCACTGGGGTGTTCCCTGATTGCGGCATTAACACTTGTGCCCATGCTGGCGTCGCGAGTACGATCCACCAGTATTCAGTACACTGAAAACGGTGTTCACAGTGTGCGTAGCTGGAAGATTTTTAAGGTTATTGAGCACTTTTTTATCCGTCTTGAAAGTGAATATCTTAAAATACTTCGTTTAGCCCTTAACCATCGAATAATGGTTCTGGGGTCGGTTTTCCTGGTGTTTTTATTCAGTCTTTTTTTGATTCCCCTGGTGGGTGTTGAATTGATGCCGGCCAGCGATGAGGGGGAGGTCAGGGTTTACGCGGAATCCGCCGTGGGTACCCGGCTTGAACTGGTTGATCAAATATTTCAAAAAATTGAGACCATTGTAAAGCATGAAGTACCTGAAATTGAAAACACAGTATCTTTTATCGGCGGTTCAAGCTGGCGGGCACGGGGGTCAAATTCCGGGGAGATGCGCATCGCGTTAAAACCGTTAAAAGACCGGGATCGTTCGAGTGATGAGATTGCCGCAGATCTCCGTAAAAAACTAGTTTTTATGCCCGGAGTCAAAATCCGTACCCGTGCCGGGCAGGGATTATTTATTCTTCGAATCGGAACCGGGGGGAATGAAAA
>JAUVGT010000278.1 GCA_030593645.1 Deltaproteobacteria bacterium | reverse complement strand
AACTTTAGGCATTTTAGTCACTTTAGCGCACTTTAGGCACTTGTTAAATCCCCTTAGAGGGGTGATCAAAGCCGGGCCCTTTGGACCCGGATTTTTACTCTGTAATAAATCCTGGAGGTAGCGTGGATTTATTGCTCTCCGCATTCTTTTGTTGAGTTTTTTTCTGATTATCTTTTTGAATTTGAGAATAATCCAGGATAAACTGATCCTGAACCTTAGTTTTTGAATGGAAAACCAACCCCAGTTGTTTCGCTTTTTTTTCATAGGAACCAGACATCATGCGCAGTTCACCCGACGGTTCGACAACAATGGCCGACTCCCCTTTGATCGGGCACTTTGTTTCACAATATCCGCATCCATTACACCGGTTTTCATTGATGACAGGTACGGTCACCGGGTGATCGGTTAAAAACTGTGATGATATCGCATTATATGGACAGATTTCATCGCAGATCAAACATGTTTTATCCTGTTCCCATGCGATACACCGTGTCTTAATGATACGCGCCGTTCCAATCTTTGCGAATTTCTTATCCAGCATGTCAAGGGGGCGGATCGCTCCGGTGGGACAGAGATGGCCGCAAATGTTGCAGTTCTGTTCGCAGCCCGCCCACCTGGCTGTCACTTTTGGCGTGAATAGTCCTGATAAACCCGCTTCAAACCAGATAGGCTGCAGGGTATTTGTCAGACACCCTTTGATACATTCACCGCATCGCACGCACCTGGCTTGAAAATCAGGTTCAGGAAGCGCGCCCGGCGGCCGGATCAATTTTGAAGAGAGAAGCGGTCTGATGTCGCCGTGCTTTTGAAAATGATTTAGACCGGTCATTGTTACCGCGGCCGCGGTAATCCCCGATAAAGTGCCCCCCAGTAATTGCCGCTTGTTAAAATCAAACCCAGGACTCAGGTTGTTCTCGAATTTTTCATTTCCAAAACGGATTACATTTTCAGGGCAAATATCCCGGCATTTTAAACAGGCAATACATTCTGAATGATCGGTTCCCGTAAAATCATCGGTCACAGCTTCCATTGGACATCCCCGAAAACATTTTCCGCACTGGCTGCACCCGTCTGAAACAGTTCTCCTCAATATTGGCTTTTTTGAGCACAAGGCGAATATCGCACCGGATGGACAAATATTGCGGCACCAGAACCGGGGTTGTATCAAACCCATACATAGGATAAAAATAACCAAGAGAAATGTAAACAAATTGGTATTGAAAGCGGGAACTGAAAAATAAGCGTAAGCCATACCTTCCAATCCCACGAAATAGGCTATCGGCCTCAGAATATCCAGAATTAGATTCCCTGTCATCAGAATAAGGGGATAAATAACAAATGAATAAAACCGTGTAATAATGGATAGGGGTGAAAACAGGAAGACTGAGGACAACCCGATCAGGGCTGTACCCAGAACAAAACAGAGGAGTATGTATTTCACAAATCTATATTTGACCGGAATAATATCATTCTGTTTTCTTTTCTTTTTTTTTTTGATTAACCAGTCAAAAAAATCAATTGTGGAACCCATCGGACAGATATATCCGCAGAAAAAGCGGCCCAGAAACAGGGTTAGGATCAGAATGATCAAGGCCCACATAAGAGCGGGTACAATTGTACGGGCCGTGAGCATTGTACCGAGAGAGATCAGTGGATCAAACCAGAGAAACATATCCACGGGAAGCCAGGAAGGAAGCGGAAACGCAGCCAGCCACAACAGGAACAGGAATAATGAAAAGGATAAGATCTGAATTATCCTTGAAATCCGCATCAGGCTGTTACCTTCTTTACATTCAGGTTATCAATGTCCATGCGGCCGACGCCCCTTTCATGGGCTATTTTGATGTGTTTTACCTGGTTGGCTCTGAATTTTTTACCATGCCATGTTCCAATTTCCACTGCCATGGAATCAGCTGCAACCATGTCGGCGGAAGCGATGATTTTATTCATGGTGATAACTTTTCCGGGTCCACCCGGTCCGCCTGTGGTTAAGATACGTGAGGCATCAACAATAGTGATAACCGGTTTCAGTATTGTACATAGATCCACCACAGCGGTATTTAAATCCATATCCAGGTGGAATTCGCTTCTGTCATAAATCAAACCCATCATCCCCTTCATGGAAAGGCTGACACCGGTCGCACTGTGCGATTTGGCTACTGGAGCAGCAATCAGCACATCAGCGTCAAGGACCTCGTTCATGATCATGGTTTTTTTCAACACCGCGCCTTTCGGGACACTGACCTCCCTGAAAAACCGCCGGTTTTCGACACCCTTAACCGTGCACTTTGGAAACAGACCGTCAATTTTTTTCATACCGGATCTACTGATACACAGATCTTTGTTTCTTAAAGGATTATCAAGTACCTTAACATTGGAAGCCCCTGATTCCAGGCACATGGATACAATCTCTTTGATCACATCCGGGTGTGTGGTTGTACCCCAGGACGGCGGGTTTGGGAAACTCATGTTGGGTTTTATGACCACTTTACTCCCCTGTTTGATATAACGGCTCATCCCCCCCATGCTTTCAACAGCCTTTCGTGTTGCGGGTCCGGGCGCTCCATCAGCAATCACAATGTCGGGTATATTATCTTTTGCTTCAGCATTACCGTCAAAACGTGATGCCATGATACCACCCGCGGCACCAATCGCGCAGCTTGCTGATTTTTTTATGAAATCTCTTCGAGTTATCTTTTTATTACTCATATGACCTCTCTAATATTACAATATTCTCTCACACAGGCACAGAGAGAAGCATGATTTATTTACTGCTTTGCGGGGAAATAATGAATCAAGCAATGCACTGATGCAGTCTGTGATCGATATTTCTTCCCGTTGGGATTTCACTCCTACTCATTAGTGGTACTTAAATGACCGACTACGATTTTCGCGAACGCCATTAATGCGTCGTACAATTCGGAAGTTTTACCATCTATGGTGATGCGGATAAAGTAGTGACCCTTCTGCATTTCCAAAACAGTGCTTCCAATCAGCTTATCTGTAAACCGGGCTTTTTCACCTATATGATTTAACGGTTTTGATCCGTTCAAACTGATATCCGAATACAGTTTTTTTGCAGCCTTTTCATCCTTCTGCTGATAAATTTCCAGACTTAGAAACGTATCGTCCCTGGCGTAGTCCTTAAAAACCGCTTTTATTGTACCCCGCTCAAGATAAAAGGGTGCGGCGCCGTTGATATATTGCATTAATGAAGTTGCGTCATTCGCGATATATGCCTCACCATCAGGCAGCCAGCCGGTAACTTCACTGTCTTTTGGAAAAGCGTCTATAATTGAGTCATCAGCCATTACTATCACATGAGTAAACACAAAGGCAGCTAACAGCAGTGTATATATAGAATTTTTCATCATCAGTATCCCTATTTGTTTTTTTCTCCTTTAACCGATGTTTTCGCTAACCATTTCAATTCGTTTAGGGTCAGAATTCCCAAGTCCAAGTTTCGATGCGGTTTGAATATGAACCGCTTCCCCGGCAATAGAAGACAATCCGTTTTCAGCACGCTTTTTATCAATGATCAGCATTCCCGTGTAATCATGGGCCACAGGATCCTGACTGGCCAGAAGCTGTCGATTGATCCACTGGGGGTTTCCCCGGGGCCCACCGTCATATATACCCATCAGAGCATCACCAATAATTAATCGAGTCTTATTCTTAATATAAGGGATGGCATTCAGTTTGGCAATATACGGATCACCATTATTATCATGACATGTCTGGGGTATATCAAATGATCCATAATGGTTTTTCAGACTCAGTGTCACACCGGACAAACGGTGGTCTTTAAGCACAGGCACATTGATCAAGTAATCGCACATATCTGTTAACAGCCGGGTCAGCCGGATTTTCTTTTGATTCCCCACGTCAAAAGACATACTATCATCATAACCAATTCCTCCTTCGGGTGTGTCATTGAGAGCCCAATCCATGAAACTGAATTTTGGAACCGTCCCAAAACACCGAATACCCTTATCGGTTGTATTGAGCTTAAAACGACTGCGCTTTAATTCCTGATCCGAGCGGTCCCAGATAATGATATTGTTGGGATTCATATCCAGTGAATCGATTAGACTCGCGGCAATGGCATATACCACTTCTGGGTGGCTTGGCTGCTTACGATTAATGGTATTCACCTTGATACCGATAATATTTTGAGAGTTCAGGTGAGGAAAAACAGCCATCCAGGCATCCCTCAGAGTTGCCTTTTTCATCAGGAGCACCAAAGACTCATCCACAGCTTGTCGGATAATTTTTTCATTAATAACCATATAGTCATCGATAATCCTGCTGTGTGATACTGTTACAACACGATTCTTTTTTTCTTCTGCGAGTACATTTCCGATGCCTGTTCCCAACCATGGCAAAAAACATGTCGCGGTAGTACCGGCAACTGTTCTTTGTAAAAATTGCCTTCGTGTAAGTGATCTACACAATGATCTACCTGTATTATTATTCTTAGATATTTTTTCCATTAATATTCCTTTATAAAGATTATACAGAATAGTATCTTAACAGGATGCTTAGAGTCGCTTTAGAAATCCATTGCATTTTATTCCTGAACGATATTGCTGATCATATGGTCAGCTTTTATGATCACATGAATAAATATAATAGAAAAGCAGTACTACTTATTGATTTAACAAGTTTTTGAGAATTACGTCAATGAGAAATCATTGAAATAATGCTTCAATTTATATGAACCAAGATATTTCCAATGTAATATAACATAAGTGATGATAATAATTACAATGATTTGACTTTATTTTATCATTATTATAGAATGATAGTGCATTATGAGGAAAAACTCAGAGATAGTCGCAGGCCTCTATATTTTTCCCCGATATCCGGTATTTGATGATACATGCAAAATAGAGATCGAATTCCTTCCAATTCATTCATAAATAATCTAAAAATACTAAATGTTTATTTTGAGATCCACCGAATGATGAATTTTTACAAGGCGGAGTAAAGAATGGTAAAAGCTTTTTTGTCTTCAGTATTATTATGTTTATTTGCTACCATTATTACAACTGGTAAGGCGTCAGCAGAAGATACAGCATATATTAACAGAATGGTGAAAGAGTGGAGTGAATATTATGGTAATGGTGATTGTGAAAATGCACTATCTATTGCAAATAAAACAATCCAGCATGCACCCAATCACCCTTTAGGGTATTATAATAAAGGTTTAGTGTTAATACAAATGAGGCAGATAGATGCTGGAGCTTCATATTTAAAAAAAAGTTGCGATATTTCAAAAAAACGGGGCATGAAACCGTTTCTTTTTTTTAACCCGTGTGGCATGTATGAACATTGTGTGTCTGGAAAAATACAAAAGGAACTAGAGAAAGAAGGCGCTTCAAAATGCCAAGCTGATACTGATGGAGATACTGTAAAAGATATTGTTAGAGGTAATGCCAAAGATATCGCGGACAAAGCCATTAAAGATAATGATATTGAACTGGCAATCAAATATATAAAAATAGCAACAAATGAAAGATTGAAAAATTTTGCTTCTAATGGTGATAAGTGGGGTAACTTTTTACGGGATAATGGTCTCAGGGAATTGGCCTTAGAATATGCAAAAAAGTTATTCGATCAAGAGCGCCAAGATGGAAAACTTGCTCGCTGGGATTGGCAGCCGCTTGTTACAGCGTTAAAATCCAATAAAAAACATAGTGAAGTAAAAAATGTTTATGAAATTGTGCTACTAAATGGTGCCCCTGAAGCAGGATCTCTTTACGCTGATTTTTTAATTGAAACTTTTAATGACCACAAATCAGCAGAAAATATTTTGAAGAAATGTATAGACATCTCGGATAATAATAAAAATACCTATAAGAGTACAAGACTCGCAACATTCAAAAATTTAGCCAGGTACTATGGTAAGTATGACAGACAAGAAGAACAAGAATTAGTTTTACGAGATATTGAAAATAAATTTTCTAATAATAAGCGGGCTAACCAGTTTCTTGCTGAAAAATATAATGCCTTAGGTAAATTCACTCTGGCAATATCTTTCTATACCAAGGCTATTGAATTAGATCCTGAATTCGATTTAGCTTATGAATATCGGGGCCTCGTTTGGGGAAAAAAGGGCAAATATGAAAAGGCTATTTCTGACCTAAATAAGGCCATTGAGTTAGATCCCAAAGACCCATTCACATATAACAACCGCGGATTTACATGGAAAAAAATAGGTGAATATGACAAGGCTATATCAGATTTCAGCAAGGCGATTGAATTATATTCCAAAAACAAAGATGCTTACAACGGACGTGCGGGTACATGGAAAAAAAAAGGTGAATATGACAAAGCCATAGCGGACTACAAAATGATGATTGAGATTGCTCCTAAATATGCTCTTGGATACAACAACATAGCCTGGCTCTACGCGACATGTCCTGTCTCTAAATACAGAAATGGCGAATTAGCAGTTTCTTATGCAGAAAAGGCGGTTAATTTAGAAGAAATCTCTATCTATTTAGATACTCTCGCTGCAGCATATGCAGAAGCTGGTCGTTTTAACGATGCGGTAAAAACACAAAAAAAAGCAATCTCCATGCTTGAAGAAGGCTCTAAATATTCAAATGATTTTAAAAAATACCTTGAGCTTTATAAGCAAGGGATACCTTATT
>JAUVGT010000294.1 GCA_030593645.1 Deltaproteobacteria bacterium | reverse complement strand
GATGTGTTGATCGACAGGTATTTATTCGCCTATAAGCTGAAAGATATCAAGGTGCCGGGTCAAAAATGGGATACGGCTTCAGATGAATGTGTACGTGAAAACGTGGAAGGAACCATAAGTCCAAGTATTACCATTCATATCAAGTTTACGGCTGATGGCAAGATGAAAGGATCCAAAAGATGGACAGCCAAATTTACCCATACACCGAATCTGACCGTAAAAGTAAACAATCTGCCGAAGTCTATCAATAAAAGACCCCTATCACCGAAACAGGATCAGTCCGGAAACGTGACTTACTCCCTTGATTGGGAAATTAAAGAACCACCGGCTGTCCAGATATTCCGTGTGGATCCGAACGATCCGAAAGACGCCGGCGATGATATCACGGACCAGGATCAGGAAATCGATATCGGGGAAAAAGTAAAATTAAAAGCGGTTGTGTTTCCCATGCCAAAGAACCAATCCGAAGTCAAAGGTAGATGGACCATACCCGGGAAAGTACTGAAAGACTGGAAAGGGACACAACTCAAGTCAACCCGAACGGAAATACCCAAAGACGATTATAAAAAGCAGGAAATCGAATTTTTTTGGTTTGATGCTACAGATAAAGGTAAAGAACAGAAAATTATTTTCAAACCGGACGGTAGAAATGTGACAGGTGAAACTACATTTAAAGTCAAACGGCCAAAAATATACATGTCCGCAGCTGCCGGCACATTGAACCATTTTCATATGGAGCCTATGAACTTGGGAATTCTCCTGGATGAAAGGAAATGCTGTGTTAAATATGATAAAGAAGATAAAGAGAATGCGGAACGGTGTGTAGAAATCAGAGAGGACTTGCTAGAGCTGGTAAATTCACCCATAGGTAGTATGGAAGAGAAATTGTATAAAAGTCTGCTGAAGGAGTATAAAAGAGATTGCCAGTATTTTGGAATTCAGTATGAGGGAATAACATTTTCCGGCAATCCTCTTGGAGAGTCTAAAAAAGGTGAAATACAGTATGTTCAGCTGATTAAAATTAGTAAGGACACATTGGGATCGACCAAATTCTGGGGTTTAGATGGCTGTTATCCCTATCCCATGAATATTCCGCCATACGGCACTTATGACGCGCCGGGATTTGGTGATCCCGGCCCGGGTAAGTCCAGGCAAAGAAATTTAGAATTTAAGATGTATCTAATGTACAGGCCCAAACCCAAATACGAGAATGCGCACGCATGGGTGCCTGTGTATAAAGTTGAGTGGGTATGGGGCGGTGGGATTTCATGTGATGCCAATGGTGACTGCCATCATATCTACAAGGCAGACAGATACACGGCAAATCCTGAAACAAAGGAGCAGAAGGAGTACCCGAAATGGAATAACTGCAACTGATATTAGAATGTTAAAGGGGTGTATTTTAACACTTTCGTGGTTAGAAAAAAGATTGCGATTTTCTCACTTGAGAATTACAGGGTCAGCGCAAAACTTAGGGTACCATAAACATTCGTGGCAATGAATGTCTATGATACCCCTGTTGAAAAGATTGCGCGGCCGCAACGCCATTTAATCTATGGTCGTTGGGGGTGCCTTCTGAACTTTAAATTTAGGCGCAACATTCAAAATGATGCTGAAGGGCCGGCCAATTTGTTTTTGTCCAGGGAAAGTTACACTAATTCTATACTTTCCAGCAAAGGCCGGATTCGCGCCGAGCAGACTGACTGAATGGGTTTTACCGGGTAGGATTTCCTTACCAAACGTTCTCTCTCCGTTTGGCACAGGGCATTTTTTATCAGGTCCGCCGCCGCTTAAAATCAGGCATGATAGTTTAAATTTCGCATTGGCGTGACTTTTTCCCAGGCCCTTGTTCCTAAACGTAATAAAAATATCTACATTATTCCCTGCTTTTAGCGGTGCCGGTTTATAGGCAAACGTTTCCACGACAATTTTTGGCGGTCTGATTTGTGTCGCGGCGGGTTTTTTGGCTGCTGCTGCCTTAGGTGTTGATGTTTTTTTTACCGTTGGCGCAGTTTTTCTTGTATCCGCCCAAGCCGTTGAAGATATTAAGAATAAAATAAGTGTACAGATTATAATACCGCATTTATTAAACTTCATTTCTTGTTCCTCCGTATTTATGATTAAAATCTGTATGTATGTGGCTTAAAAGGCGTTTAGGGTTCAAAATATAATCATATATCATATATTTTGTCTATAAGCAGTTTCAAAACCTCCCCTCGGGTCTAATCTCGGCGGTTGAATTAAAATAAGGATTCTGTAGTTTTTCATTCTACTGTGAAGCAAGTTTTCGTTTAATTTCCTCTTTTACAGCACTGGTCCTGTTGTAGACTTCTTTTCCTTTTTTAGCTGTTTCCTCGACTTTGCCGGTGATCTCCCTGGTTTTATCAATGGCATCCGCCCATTCTTTGACCTCTTTTCCGAAATTTTCCGCTGCTTTGTTTGCGATGTTGTCAATCTCTTCCATTGATTTGTTTTTCAGGTTATCATATTGTTCATCGGCCCACTTTTTGGCATCTTTCCTGGCTTTATCTGCTGCCCCGTCAAATGCCCTTCTGGCTCCATCCTCTACCGCGTCTTTACCTCCCAACAGGCTTGCCATTGTAATCGCTCCCTGCCAGAAAGAGAGCTGGGTCGCGTAATCGTCATATAAATGAGCATTGTCTTCGAGGAATTTCGAACAATATTTAAGCGAATGGCTGCTGAGAAACTTCAGCCATTCTTTCTCGCTGAGAGCGGCTATTTTCGGGTTGCAAAATGTGATCGTGATTCCTTCGATAATACCGCCAGCGGCAACGTACATTCCGGCAATCTGCTGTCCAAACGCCTGGATGCCTGTGATTCCTTTCTTCTTCGCGGCTTCTTTAGCCTTTTCAGCGATTTTTTCTTCAATTTTATTCCATTCATCTGAAATCGCGGAGGTTCCGCCCCGCATGCTGTTGGAGAGCACCCCCACCATCCGGCCGGACGCGGGATGCACTTTGTACCACGCGTACAGACCATATATTGTTTTATTATTCTCATAGAATTTGACCGGTTTTTGGGGTATCAATACATTCCAATCCGGATGTCCTTTGAGAAAACCCATGATATCATCTTTAACCGTGGGCCATAATTTTTCGCATTGGTCAAGGTTTTTTGTGTTTCCGGCACTGATTAAAAGGACTTTGTTTTTTGAACGGCCAAGGCTGATATTTTTTTGCATCTGGGAAAAGACGATTGTGGCGGTGATCACCCGGCGTTTTCCTTCGGATGCTTCATAAATCACTTTACCTTCCAGTATATCGTTCCATAATGAACGGGCGTTTTGAAAACCGGCGCGATATTTTCCTTCCGCCTCAATTTCATCGTGCATGACATCAATGCTGTATGTGGGGATTTTCTTTATTTCGGTTTTTTTCTCTTCTTTTTTATCATCACCGTCCATCTTTTCCGCCAGGTTGAAACCAAACATACCGCCGCTCGATTTCTTTTTTTTCTGAGCGACCGATTCGACATTGAGAACCAGTAACTCCTCGGCAACCATGATCAGCCGGGGCAGCCGGTAGTTTGTTTTGACTTCCAAAACGTCCGCGATTTTTCGTGCTTTTTCATCAGACTGCACCGCATAGTTCATCCCGAGACGGTGAGTTCTGAAAAAAGATTCTTTCCATTGGGAGACGGGTGATTCATTTTCTCCAAGAACAGCCGGCAGGGCACTGGAATCCGTAAAGTCATTTAGTACCAGCAGATGGTACACATTTTCAGGAGAGGCTGTTTTCGAACCGACAGGTCGGTCTTTACTGAAAAGGGTGCTGGTTTCTTTTAACGTTTCAACTGAGCCGTTTGTGATTCCGGCTTCCAGTTTTAATGATGAAATGTCCCGCAGGGGAACGCCGGCAGGTTGAAACTTACCCCGGATTGAAATGCCGGGGTAATATTTTTCACCGTTTTTTAAAAACGCGACCCACAGCCCCTTTCCATGGAATGAGGAAAGCTTAACTGTATCATATGTTTTCGCTCCTGTTTCTCCGCTATTGGTCTGCCATTTCAGTGTGACAGTCAGTTTCGCATTTTCCATTGCGTGACATGGCATTATCATAAATGAAATCATTATGATAAAGAATATAATACGATTCAGCATGTGAGTCCTCCCCTGGAATAAGAAAAGAGTTTTGAGTTAATAGTTTTGAGTTATGAATGAACGGATTGGTTTCGATTCTTATCTCAAGAACCACGAAACACACGAATTAAACGAAAATTGTAAACATTAAAAAAGGGGAGGGTACTTTCCATGCACCACAAATAATGATACCACCCGTAGCGATAACTGATTTTAACTATTCCCAGTGCATGGAATGTACCCTAAAATAATATTTTTATTCGTGTATAACATACGGATCGTGTGTTTTGTGGTTACCGATATATAATTGGATTTTTATCAATTAATTCATAACTCAACACTTAAAACTTTTTTCATTCTGTCCAGCTGACATGATGTTGACAAATTTTATCTCCTTGTTCACGGCACTTTTCCCTGACAAATTTGATATTTTTTGCCCCGCACATTTCGAGGCCTTCTGTGAAATAACCGACATTTGTCAAGCAATCCCCTTCAGAGTACATTTCGGCATCCATGGTGTTTATAAAACCCGAAGTGGCAGTTTCAGATTCCCATTCACGGTAACCGACATTATAGTAAAAACGGTAAATATGGTTTACTTTTTTAATAAAGGCGAGAGGTTCACGGGGCTCAAGGAATACCCGGTGAATGCCATTCAGGGTTTCTTTTGCGGAAGCCCTTCCAAGTTTCATATATAATTCATCCTTATTCCCACCCAGTACTTTAATGATGGCTTCATCAAATCGATTTGCAGCCTCAAATGTAAACCACGTCGTGTTGGTAATGATTCCCCGGAATACTTTCTGGTCTTCTTCGGATAAAGAGTTCAGTACTTTCTCAAGCACATCATCGCTGTATTCATTTTTGATTAATGTGATTCGTGATTTGATCTGATTGCCTTTGACTTTCATCGTGCAGCCCCCTTAATGTGTTAATCGTTAACGTTAAGCGGTTGAACAGACAGGAATCATGGTTTGATTGGAATCACTTTTAAATTTAGCATAGGAATAATAAATGATCAAATATATTTATAATTTAGCAGCCGGGGTCAGTCGCATCGCCGGTAAGATTTAAGCGTGGTTTGAAAAAACATACTCACCGCGCAAAGGAGAATTGAGTTCCCTTCAGGAAAAGGAAAAAAAGAGCATCACGAAAAAAGGCAATCCAAATTTTTACAAAAACAATTTTAGGTTTTTTTCGTGTTTTCAATATTTCGTGCTTTCGTGATAAAAAATATTCGTTTTTATTCTTTGTTTGGAAATCTCTTTGTGTTCTTTGCGCGCGGTGATAAAAATTTAATGGAACCCGGTATTGTTTATACGTTTAAAAATCCGGTTTAAAAACCCTCATGAAGATATTATGATCGATCATACCCACACCCTGGGCCAGGGCATCAAAGACATCGCTGTCTTTCCAGCCGGCTTTACGCAGCTTTTCCATATCTTCGGCCGTAACCGAATCAGGATCATCCATAGCCCTTAAAACAAATGAAAGCATCAGGCGTTCATTTTCTTCCAGAAGAGATTTTTCCGGATCATTTCCCATTTTTTCAAAATCTTCTTCAGATACCCCCTGCATGATCAGGAGCTTTTTGTTAAACATTCTGCAAAATCCGTAATCGAGCCTGCTCGAAACAAAATACCTGATGTGGGCCAGCAAGGGAAAGCTTAAGTTCGGATGGTTCATATAGTACTGGTTTCTTTGGATCATTAATTTAAAATATTCAGGACTAGCACTAATCAGCCGCAGCGGTGCCGGAATTTCCACTCCCCTTTCTTTGAACAGATCATATCCTTTTTTAACATTACCTTCTGCATCTTCCGGTGAAACGGTTTGAATGAGTGTCATTTGATGTTACCTCCTTGTTTTGTGGTTTTAGTGATGATTTTTGAGTTATTGGAAATTAAAATTTCATATGCGATAAGTTTTGAGTTTTTAGTTTTGATGGTCTCGTAAAAAGTCCGAATTAGACGGTTTCGTAAAAAGTTCAAATTCAAGGCGTGCAAATTTTGTAATCATGAAGCGTACTTATCGTACGTTGAATGATTGCGAAATGCAGCACAACGCAGAAGTTGGACTTTTTACGAAACC
>JAUVGT010000293.1 GCA_030593645.1 Deltaproteobacteria bacterium | reverse complement strand
AAACTGGGTCACTCGTTGATCAGCATGGGCCTTTTGAAAGAAGATACTCTAAAATCAATACTGTCCGCTCATATGTTTGAAGGATTGAGGGTTGCACGACAGATGAAAACAGGCAGGTTCTTATTTAAAGAAAAGCTCAAGGCTGATTATCTTAAGCCCTCTTTTAATCCGGTAAATTTTAATGAGCTGTATAAACAATCGATTGTGGTAGATGAAGAATACCCTTTTATCCAAAAAAATATCAATTCGTGTGTAATCGATACTAATATTAAAAACCTTCATCTGCTTCCATCCGGCAGTCTTAATAATCTGCTTCCGGGCAAAAACCCCGTTGCTAATCCATTTGACATCGCTGAATCAGACGGCCTTGCATTTTTAATCAATAATTTAAAAAAACGTTTCGATTTTTTAATTATTGATTCACCCCCGGTGCTGCCAATAAATGATACACTCCATCTTGTTGAACAATCCGATGGAATCGCACTTATTGTTAAATCCGGATATATCAATCGTATAAATATCAAAAAAGCCGTTGTACAGCTTAGAAGTGTAAAAGCCGACTTTGTCGGTGTGATTCTGAACCAGGTAGACATGAAAAAGGAGAGGTATTATAACTACTACCATGAATATTATACCGGGTAGTATGGCAAAAACTCATTTAGAGTGTTGGGGAATCCCTTTTTTCGACTGAACCATACTGTGATATTCAAAAATTAAAACCTCTTGCTGATATATGATGTTACACGAACACTTAAAAAAGCACATTCGATTTGTCGTTGTCGCTGCTATCCTGGCGGTATCAATATCTGCGTCATATATCATGGGTCTGCGCATTATTTCACAGTTTTTTTATTATCAGGCAAAAAAATGTTTTCACGAAGAAAAATATGGACTCGCGGTTAACAAACTCAAAAATGCTGATAAATATCAACCAGGAGATTATAACGTTCATAAAAAACTGGGCACAGCTTACTATAAGCTGGCCGGATTAACTTCAGATATAAAAAAATCATTCACTTTATCACAGAAAGCACGAAATCATTCCCAAAAAGCCTTTGATCTCAACCCAATCGATTCCGACACTGCTTATTCACTCGCCATTATTGAAAATAGTATGCAGCTGCTGCATTCCATGCAGTACCCCCAAAAAAATAACAATATTTTCCACCCCATGACCTGGTTCAACAAATCTATAGATTTAAACCCTAACGGTGTTCGCTCCAGGTATGCTCTTGTCCGATATTTGCACCAACAGAGTATGGCGGCTGAGATGCTGCAAAACATACAAGCGCTGGTCCGGATATATCCATTATCATATCAAGAATTAAAGAAAGAAACCTTCTGGTCCCCTGAAGTCAAAACGGCATCTTTTAAAGGGCTTAATCATGCTGCGGCGGAAAATATATTACCCAGGCATGCTCATATGGCAATCACTTCAATAATGGCTGAAAGAAAAGATTGGCAAATCGCGATATCCCATTACCGTTCAGCCCTCCAATATGATCCGTATCAAAACAAAGCCGGAGATTATCACTATCTCGGCAGACTCTATTTAAAAGGGGCCGATTATGACAATGCCGAGAAATGTTTTATCAAAACCATGCACATGAGCCGTGACAGGGAAGATCGCATGGATAATATCTATCACACATTTAAGGTAGAGGGGGTTTCAAAGGATTTTCTTAAATTCCATACAAAAATCGGCAGCATCTTTTTTACGACTCCCCATATGACAATCCTGAAGGCACGCTGCCTGTTCGACATAAATCAACCCGGGGAATCAAAGAAAGTATTAATGGCTCTGAATAATGAAAATCCTCATGCTGAAGCATATTACTGGCTTGCACTGATCGCGGAGAATGATAAGGACTGGGACAAAATGGAACTGGCCGGTCAAAAAGCTTCAACCCTTGCACCTTACAAAAGCACTTACCATTATATTTTCTCTAAAGCATTGAAGCAGCAGAATAAGCTGGAGAAGGCCGAAAAATCCGCGGACCTTGCTATAGAAAAGAACGACCGACCGCTTTATAGCCTTTTTACGCACAGAGCCTCGATCAGGTGGCACCGTAAAGACTACAAAGGCGTGCTGCAGGATCTGAAACAATCCATTATTCTTAAACCTGATCAGGCTGATCTTTATGCGTGGGCGGGTGAAACAAATTTTAAACTGGGCAATCAAAAACCGGCTGAAAAATATTTTGAAAAGGCACTGAAACTCGATCCGGATAACCAGAAATACAAAGAAAGATATCGATCACTGAAATCCCTGTAAAACGTCACCGGCATACTGTTCAATATAACTTATCATTACAGATATTTACAAACTTTTTTAAGTGTAAATCAGAAGGCGGAGCTGTCTTTACCGCCTGCAAACATACAGATAAAGTTTCATAATCTAAGATCATGAATAAAACATCGCAGACACTAACGGCTTTCAACCCCAGAGTTCAAATCCTCGAAAAATTCTCATTTTATATGGTTTGCGGGTTAATGGTTTTCTCTCCGCTGGCAAGAGGTTCCGTTCAGGGCTGGGCAGTTAATACCATTCACCTTGTGTCTCTTTTAGCCCTGACCGCATTATTGATAAACAAAAGTCTGACCTGGCAATGGAAATGGATCCGCACACCGCTGGACAAGCCTTTGTTACTGTTGGTGATACTGGTAATCCTGTCTACCATTCTTTCTGTTCATCCACGGACAAGCTTCTGGGCTCTCGTTTTATTGATCAATTACATCGTCATTTTTTATACGGCAATACACACGATCAATACAAGGTCCCGTCTGCGCACGATATGCGGTCTGATTATCGGAGTTGCGGTATTCCTTTCTGTTTTCGGAATCTTTAAAAGATTCGGCATTAATCCGTTCCCGTGGTGGGATTACAGCGACCTTCACTATCCGAAAGCGTTTTTATCATCAACATACGGTAACCACAACCACCTGGCCGGCTACCTGGAAATGGTCATTCCTGTTATGATTGGAATGCTTTTTACAGGATTAAACCGCGGTAAATTCATGATAACAATCTACCTTCTCCTGATCATTCTCAGTGCTTTTGTACTCACCCTTTCAAGGGGCGGATGGATCAGTATGTTTATCGGCACAGGTTTTATTGTCGGAGTTCTTCTCTTTGACCAAAAATTCAGGTACCGGACTATACTGCTTTCATCATTCGCTGCTGTTACCGCGATCATAATACTCGTCTTTATCAGCACTCCTGTAACCGAACGTATTTTGACAATGACCCAGAGTAATGAAGCCGCTGGATTATACTCCCGCGCGATGGTCTGGAAAGAGGTCATGAATGTGATCAAAGATCATCCTGTGATCGGAACAGGCCCGGGAACTTTCGGACTCATATTTACCCAATATCAGCCCCCGGGTATGAGCGTCCGCTTTTACATGGCACACAATGATTACCTGCATTTTATTTCCGAAACCGGTCTCTTAATAATACCGGTCATGGTCTGGATGATTTTATCGATCTATCACAGGAATTTTCAAAAATTGAACCACACAAGCCGTCTGATCAGATATACAAATTTTGGTGCCGTGGGCGGAATCACCGCGATCCTTGTTCACAGCCTGGTCGATTTTAACCTGCATATCCCTGCCAATGCGCTGCTTTTCACAATACTGGTGGTGATTATCGTTGTCCCGGAATCTGGCAAGTCATAAGACTTCTCAAAATTTTATTCATCAAAGCTATATATAAATATAACAAATAGGTACTTAAGATAACTCAAACAGGGAGTCTGTCATGAAACATTCGAAGCACATCTGCTTTTTCGCTTGTTTTTTAATCGCAATTTGCGCGTTTTCATCCCCGGCCGGCGCCTTAACTAACAGCGGCGCAGGACTTGTGCCTGTTTTCGCGAGTCAGAGCGTACCGTACCTGTACGACAATTTTTCGAATGATAAGCTGGATATTTCAAAGTGGAAGTCCCTTGAATTCGTACGTAAGGTCAGTCCGGAGGGTGTGCTTACTTCCAAAATCCGCGCGACTAACGCAGACGAAAGAAACAGGACCACCATCAGCAGTGGTTCCCTGATCGATAAGCTCACAGCCGATATCCGAATCGTGGAAGCAAATAGGGTTTCCGGTGCCAATCTCGAAGTATTCGGCAGGATCGCAGGTTTTTTCTACAATGCCGATTTTAATTCACCCTCGGACGCGACCGGTGAGATCTGGGCCGGTGTGTTTATCGGAGACCGGGGCGAAGGATTGGAAGCCTGGTGGGCCGTACAAAAATCATTGGACGAAACCTATGATAACTTTGAACCCCTAGCCGATGGTGTGCTCATCGATCCGGGTATATTGGATTTTAACACGTTCTACACCATTGAAATTGAGTATATCGGCGGTGAAGTTTTCCTCTTTTCCATCTCGGGTCCGGGAATAACGTCCACAACAGAGCTTTTTGAAGGTCCGGTTTTCCAGGGACCGTCATTCGATGGTCGAAAGCACCTGGTCACTGGTATCAATATGGGCGGGACCGATGGCGAAGGGGACGTTTCCGCGGATTTTGACAACGTGTTTATAGACAATATCCTCCATGATGATTTTAACACCCTGGAGCTTCACCCGGGTCGGTGGCACGAACGTGCATATATCCGGGAGATCGTAAATGACAAGGTCCGGCTGGCCTCGAGCAGTAGAGGACCACGGGAAACAACGCGCCTGTTTTTTAAAGAAATCAAGCCCTATATTAAAACCGATCTGACCGTAAGCAATGATTCATGGGTCGCGCCGGGCTCCTTGGGACGCGCCAGGATCGGGGATTATTTTTATAATGATACTTACGGTCCGGGGAGCGGTCTGCCGTACAACGACCATGAAGGGGAAACATTCTTTCGAATCTACATCGACCAGGTAAATGCCGGTCCTTTGCGAGCCGCCTGCGGAGCGTTTCGCACCGACACTCCCAACGATACCGCGTGGACCACATTGTTTGATTACACCTTTCCCATTCCAATCGTTCCGGACCGGGCGTATACGATTTCCATTCATTTTTTAAACCCGCAGGTCATCTTTACCTGTAAGGATACCGTTACCCAGGTGGAAGAAACATTTGAATACATGATTCCAACCCCCACTTATCCGTCATCCCAAACCTATAGACAGCTTTCTTCCCGTGTATGGGGGACCGGAACCATGGATGCGACATTCGACAATGTCTATGTGGCGGATGCCCAGTTCAACAATGTTGGTGATGAGCTTGCGGTCGACTTTAAAACGGCCGGTATCTGGATCTACGATTTCTTGAGCTGGCGGCGGGTTTACCAGGGATTCGATCCGGAAAAACTCTGCGCCTTCGGAACTCAGCTCGCAATCGATTTCGGAACCGCCACAGGTCTCTACGCTTACGACCAGGGAGTGCTGTCCAGGATTTACAAGGGTGTTCCCATCGAGAAGATGACAGGTCTCAACGAAAACCTCGCTGTCGATTTTGGATCAAGCTACGGCATTTACGAATACGACTATGCCATGGACAGCTGGCAGCGTATTTACATGTATTCCAGCTCAAGGGACGAAATGGTTCATATCGGCGGAAAACTGGTGGTCGATTTTAAAACATTTGGGTTATACGCCTATCAGAACAACGCATGGAGCCGTTTTTACAAAGGTGTGGATCCTGAGAAAATCCTCCCGTTCGAAGATATGCTCGTGGTTGACTTTGGACCTGCGTACGGTCTGTATCTTTACGACTTTGTTTCGGATACATGGAACCGGATTTATAAAGGAGTGTCTATCGAAAAGATAGTCGAATTCGACGGCAAGCTGGCGGTAGATTTCGGAGCCGTATACGGCCTTTACGCCTATGATCCAGGCACTGATTCATGGGAACGCATTTATAAAGGTGTTGCCATCGAAAAGATGACCGGATTCGCGGATAAGCTGGCAGTCGATTTTGGTACAACATATGGTATCTACGGATACGACTTTACTTCTAGTACATGGAGCAGGATTTACAAATACCAGGTTGAAAGGGATGAAATTGTATCATTGAATATCTTTCCGTAAAATTGAATACCTAAAGTTGATGGTCTCGTAAAAAGTCCGAATTAGACGGTTTCGTAAAGAGTTCAAATTCAAGGCGCGCAAATTTCGTAATCATGAAGCGTACTTATCGGACCCGCCCTGTTAAATCTGTCTTTTTATTTAACAGGGGAGTTGAATGATTGCG
>JAUVGT010000299.1 GCA_030593645.1 Deltaproteobacteria bacterium | reverse complement strand
TATGTTAATATTTCAAACCAGTAGAGCATCCAGACGGGAATTGTATCACGATGTGATACGGATAATATAATGATGATAATGATTGAAATACGTAAAAATAATGTGGTTCGAAATGCATCTTTTGTGCTGAACTCCTGAAATAATTTGGTTGTATCCATTGATATGTATTCTCCGGTCGTATGCATTTTATTAAATGTTTGATAGGAATTTTCATCATAGAATTATTTCTTCGCTAATGGTTTTCAATAGTAGCTTGAAATACTAGAAGTTGAAATTTTCGCCCCACCTTGAACTTTAGCCTGAGTGAAGGTTTTGAAACCACTTCTAACAAATTTCAGATGTTATCCGTTTTTTATGCTTTTGACATTAATTTGTCAATGAGTATGAAGTAATGCGTGTAATGAAGACTCTAATATTGACGGTTTCGTAAAAAGTCCAACTTCTGCGTTGCGCTGCATTTCGCAATCATTCAACGTACTATAAGTACGCTTCATGATTACGAAATTTGCACGCCTTGAATTTGAACTTTTTACGAAACCGTCTCATTCAGACTTTTTACGAGTTCATCAATATTAAATTTTCTTAGACAAAATTTCAGGATTAACCGGATAGAGTTTTTGACCTTCTAAAAGTCATAAAAAGTAAATAGTATTCAATGCTTTATGGAATAAATACCGATAGTGTATTTGCCGCCTAAATACGACTTGACAAATACCAACCATTCTTCTATAGAGAACCTTCACAAAAAATATTTGATGTTCAAATAAATTGTTTAATTACAATAATTTGATTAGAAGTGACTTCAAAGGAGACGATGATGATCCATGTTGAAAATTTAACCAAATACTATAACACCCTCTGTGCGGTGGATCAGATAAACTTTGACATTCACAAGGGAGAAATCCTGGGGCTTCTCGGTCCGAATGGCGCCGGGAAAACCACCACGCTTCGGATGCTGACCGGCTTTTTAAAACCGACAACCGGGAGCGTCCGTGTTAAAAACTTTTCAATTGATCAGAATGCCTTAGAAATAAAGAAAATACTCGGGTATCTTCCTGAATCCGCTCCCCTTTACCATGATATGCTGGCCTTTGATTATCTTAACTATATTGCCAGCATACGCGGTATTGATGGGAGTAAAAAACTTGAACGCATTCGGGAACTGTCGGATATTTGCGGTCTAAGCAGCATCATGCACCAACCCATCGGTGAACTGTCAAAAGGATATAAGCAGCGCGTGGGTCTGGCCCATGCAATGATGAATGATCCTGAAATACTCGTGCTTGATGAACCCACATCAGGCCTTGATCCAAACCAGATTGTTGAAATCAGGGAAATCATCAGAAAGATTGGAAAGGAAAAAACGGTTATTCTTTCAACCCACATATTGAGTGAAGCCGAAGCAACCTGCGACAGGGTCGTCATCATCAACAAAGGTAAAATTGTAGCCGATGACAGTACCGAAACCCTTAAACAGTCAGCAGGCGGTCAGGCAGTCGTCAACCTTTCGCTTGAGAACGCCGGTTACGATATCGTGGAAAAGGAGATCACTGATGTTGAGGGTGTTACCGGTGTAACAAAAATCGATGAAACGAACGGAATTCTGAAGGTAAAAATCTTTTGTAAAAATGATAACGACTGCCGGGGTAAAATCTATAACAGAATCAAGCGGACAGACTGGGTGATCATGGAATTTTACCAGGAGGCTCAGTCTCTTGAAAATATTTTCCGTGAACTGACCAAGGAGAATTGATATGCAACAGGTTATTCATATATTCAAAAAAGAATTCAGCACATATTTTATATCTCCCATTGCCTATATTGTAATTTCCATTTTTTTACTGGTAACCGGGTGGTTCTTTTTCACGACGTTTTTTCTCAATGATCAGGCAAATTTGAGATATTTTTTTAATATGCAGCCCATTATCTTATCTTTTATTATACCGGCTGTTACCATGAAACTGTTCTCCGAAGAGATGAACATCGGATCATATGAAACCCTGCTTACACTTCCGGTAACATCCCTGGATGTGGTTCTCGGTAAATTTTTTGCCGCGCTGGCTTTTTGCGCCGCCATGCTGCTACCCACACTGGCCTATCCGATATCGGTTTCTTTTCTCGGCGACCTCGACTTTGGACCGGTTATTGGTGGATATACCGGCGTGATTCTCCTGGGGGGGGCTTTTTCTGCGATCGGGCTGTTTGCTTCGTCTCTGACGCGCAACCAGATTATCGCGTTTATTATCGGGATGGCTATATGCTTTTCCCTGACAATGATCGACAAAATGCTCTTCTTTCTTCCCAGTTCATTGCTGGGATTCTTTTCTTACCTTGGAGCCGGTTATCATTTTCAAAACATTTCAAAAGGTATTATTGATACGCGTGACATCCTGTATTTTGTCAGTATCAGTTTTATCGGTTTATATGCTGCAAATCTATCGCTAAAAGTAAAAAATTAAGGAGAATGAACATGATCGGGAAAAAAGGATCGGAAAATTATATTAAATTTTTCATCTATTTAATTGTTATCATCCTGATAAATCTGGCCGCCACGACTTTCTTTTTTAGAATCGACCTGACTGAAAACGGCAGCTATTCCATTTCAAAAGCCAGCAAGGAAGTTGTTTCCACACTTTCCGAGCCATTGACCATCAACGTCTTTTTTACAAAAAACCTGCCGGCCCCTCATAACAGTAGTGAACAGTATATTCGGGACCTGCTTGAAGAATATTCACTTTACTCAAAAAAGTTTTTTAATTACCGTTTTTTCGATGTCAGCCCGGATGAGGGAGATATGACTCCTGAAGCAAAAAAGAACCAGGAACTGGCCAGGAGCTACGGTGTAAATCCCATTCAGATTCAGATTGTTGACAATGATGAAGTAAAATTTCAAAAAGCTTATATGGGCCTCGTTATTATTCATGGCGACATGATAAAAAAAATACCCACCATAACTTCCACGGAGATGCTTGAATACCAGTTAACCACTGCAATCATGAAACTCAACAACAAAATCAGTGCGTTCGTCAGCCTGGAGGGAAAAATTAAAATCCAGCTTATTCTTTCTTCTTCGCTTAACAAGATGGCTCCTCTAATGGGTTTAAAGGGACTTTCTGAAGTTCCCAAACAATTGAAAGGGATTGTGGATAAACTTAATGAAGAGCATTATAACAAACTCGACTTTGAACATCTGGACCCGACCGCAAATCCGGAGCTTGAAAAACAGATTGAATCAAAGGAAAATGTGATCATGGGGCTAAAATGGGATGATATACCGGAAAAAAATATTTCTGCGGGTAAAGGTTCGATCGGCCTGCTCCTTTCATATGGGGAAAAGGCAATTCCCGTCCGTATCCTGAACGTCATGAATATTCCTATCTTCGGTCCGCGTTATGAACTGGCTGATATGAAAAAAATGGAAGCGATGATCAGTGAAAACATAGAATCCCTTATAGATATCAATGAAAATTTAGGCTACCTGGCTGATCACGGCACACGCGGGATCACTCCGGCGTTACCGTTCATGCCCGCGCCGCAGCAAGACAAAGATTCACTGGGTGACCTTTATAAACTCGTATCAGATAGTTATTTAACCAAAGAAATCAATCTTAAAGAAGAAAATATTCCAAACAGTCTTAACTGCCTGATGATTGTCCGACCCACTGAAACATTCACCGACTATGAACTGTACCAGATTGACCAGTTCGTGATGCAAGGCAAAAATCTGATTGTGTTCCCGGACCAATTCAATGAAGTCATGCCGCCCAGACAGATGGGAATGGGCCAGGGGCCCAGATATATGCCGATTGAGACCGGACTTGAAAAATTACTGGAACATTATGGCGTCCGAATCAAAAAGTCCTATGTCCTGGATGAAAACTGCTATAAACAGGTTAAGCAGATGAATAGGGGCGGCGGTGAAATGCCGATCTATTTTGCGCCCTTAGTCGAAAACCGATTTATAAACAAAGAACTTGGTTTTATAAAAAATATTAAACAGCTCCTTGCAATCAAAGTGTCCCCCCTGGAGCTTAATAATGAAAAAATCAAGGAACAAGGCCTGACAGCGGTAAAATTATTATCTTCCACGGAGAAGGCATGGGAAATGCGCGGGCAGATCAATCTGAATCCAATGTTCATCTCTCCACCGGCATCAGCGGATAAAAAACAGAGTTTCCCGTTGGCATATCTCCTTGAGGGCAAATTCTCAAGTTATTTCACTGGTAAACCGATTCCCGAAAAGAAAATTGAAATTGAGGAAAAGGATAAAAAAGAAGCGAATAAAACAAAAAAGAATGCGGACGCAAAAACGGATGGTGATCTTTCAAAAATTACAAGTACCGGAAATTTCAGGGCCAGTAGTGAACCGGCCAAAATCTTTGTTATGGCGTCTTCAGATATGCTTTCGGACAGCCTTCTTAACTATGGCAGATCCAATTCAATTTTTGTGATGAACCTGATCGATTATTTAAACAACCGTGAAGATATTGCTTTCATGCGAAGTAAAAAGCAGCAGTTCAATCCCCTGGAACCTTCAGAAGCCGGGACAAAGACTTTTGTTAAATCCTTTAACATTGTCGGCTTGCCCATAGTTGTTATCATTTTCGGGCTGCTGGTTTGGCTCAGAAGGGTTTCCAGGAAAAAACAGATCCAGATGATGTTTCAAAAATAAGGGAGCATGTTATGAAGATAAAGAAAGAATATATTATACTCGGAGTTATCATTATCATTTTATCACTTTATCTTTTCCAGCGCAGGATGGACCGGACTCTTTATGAACTGCCGGAAATTCCGGAGATGGCAAGTAAAAACATATCAAAAATTGAAATCATACGCCCGGATGATACTCTGGTTTTGACCCGAAAAGACGACACCTGGTATATGGGCTCACAGGAATACAGGGTCGACAAAAACAAAGTGACTGGCATTCTTGAAACCATCGAAAAACTGACGTTGACTGCTCTTGTATCTGAGTCAAAAGATTATATTCGATAAGATTTGAACGAGAAGAAAAAAATTACGGTAAAAGCCTGGAACGCGGATACCCTGGCAAGAGAGTTTGAAATTGGCAAAGCAGCAACTTCCTCAACGTTGACATTTGTAAAAATCGCCGGCAATGAACGGGTGTTTCATGCCCGCAATAATTTTAGAAACAAGTTTGACAAACCCATAGACGACATGCGGGATAAAGGTGTACTCTCCTTCAATGCATCAGAAATACAGGAAATCCATATTACCAAAAAAAGCGAATTCATTTCTTTTACAAAAAGCAAGAGTTTACTGAAAACGGATTCGTCTGATGAAACAAAAGATAGTCAGCAAACGTCACTGGAGAGTGAAATGGTATGGCAGAACTCAAAGGGTCAAAAAGGTGATGAATTGAAAATTAACACCATCATTAGCACATTGTCTAATTTGAAATGCCAGGAGTATCTCCAGGGAAAAACAAAAGATGAATTTTCAAACCCTGAATATCACATAAAGCTTAAAGGAACAAAGGAGTACACCATTTCGATCTTTGCCGAATTAAAAGAAAATAGTGATAAAGGCCAGCCGGCTGTTTCTTCAGAGAGTAAAGAACCTTTTTTACTCAATCAATGGAGTGTTAAAAACCTTGTCCCTGATTTCAAGGAGCTTGTAAAAGCACAGTAAAATCATAGAATGGAATTTAGAAATGGTTTACCCGCCGGACATAATAATCAAACCATATTCACCCCTGCGGTTTACCTTCAAACAGCCTATTTTTCTTTGATCCAAGGTTTCATCCTTCAGGATTACATTATACGCACTATTGCCTGCCGCAGATTCAGGTGACGCAAAGATCCGGTTGTTTTTAATTCCAAGGGCTGTGACAGCCATGTCAAATCCGGGCCCGACCGGTAGGCTGCCGTACAGGGGTGTGTAACAGGCCAATTTCATATTACTGGGTATCTGTTTTTCATATACAGGCGCGCATTCCTTATTTCCGTCCGCTCCCAGAACAAGAACGCATTTTTCTTCATGGATCTTAATTCTATCGCCCCGTAATCGTCCGGTGATAACATTTTCAATCATGCAATAACCCGAGCCTTCACCCTCATCCCGGGTTAACAAAAAAAACACCGCGCCCTCACCGGCGATAG
>JAUVGT010000253.1 GCA_030593645.1 Deltaproteobacteria bacterium | reverse complement strand
TACAGTTTAATACTAGGAATTTCTCCCTTGATGATCTTACAAAAAATACAATCATCCATTGTATTCTCCTTTATTCACTATAAAATGATATGGTTCTCCGTATTGATCTAAATGCAATTTGTTAAAGTTAAGGCTGTCTTTGGGATGAGGACGTTTATTCTCATTCGGATACCCGACTGCAATGATTGACTCCACTCTCATCGATTCCGGAAGATCTAAAATTTCTGCGATATATGCCTCTGATGATTTATTGTCATTGTATTTTCGTTTTCGGATTTGAATCCAACAGCTTCCGAGTCCAAGCGATTCTGCGGCGAAATGAATAATAGCGGAAGCGATAGAGGCATCCTCAACCCACACATCGGATCTGTTTTCATCAGCACAAATCACGATTCCCAACTTTGCTTTCTTTAAGAATGAAGCCCCATGGGGTTTTGCCATGGATAATTTTTCCAGAAGTTTTTCATCTTTAATCACGATAAACTCCCAGGGGTTAAATCCCCTTGAAGAAGGAGCTCGCAAGGCCGCTTCAAGCAAAATATCTATTTTATCGGAATCTATTGCTTGATCTGTGTATTTCCTGATGCTTCGCCTATTTTTTAAAAGTGATATGAACATGGTTTTCTATCCGTTTTTATTCGATATTTTGATGGGCTCTCGTAACGAAGCTGGTGAGAAATCCGGGTTAAACCCTAACTGATTTTTGATATTTCGCCGAAAGTGATGATTTCTTCAGGTAGATCACTGATATTGATTGTCAACCCGGTCCCGATTGCAAAAGCTCTTTCGATTACATTTTCAAGCTGTATGACGTTCCCGGGCCAATGGTAATTGAGTAAAAGATCCAATGCTTCCATTGATACGTTAAGTATTTTCTTTTTGTTTTCCGCGTTGAACCGGGCGATAAAATAATGAATCAACAAACAGATATCTTCTTTTCGTTCCCTCAAGGGGGGAATATTTATGGTTATTGTATTCAAAAAGTTAAGAAACTCTTTTTTTATCACACCACTTGAAACCAATTCTTTAATACTTTTGTCGGTCGCGCCGATAAACCTCACATTGTAAGCGGTCTGTGTATTGCCGTTTTTTTCTTCGTTTTCAAATATTCTTAATAACTCGACCTGTACCGGTAATGCTATTTTGGCGATGTCATCTAAATATAGCGCACTGTCCCTTGAGGATTCTAACAGATTGTTCAATTTTTCCGTTAACTTACTTTCAGAAACATCTTTTAAGATGCTTTGACAATGAATGGAAATCAACAGGTTACTACCCCTGTCACTATTTCGATGAATCACATTGGCAGTTAATTCTTTCCCCGTTCCACTCTCACCATTTATGAGGACATTGGGACTGTTTGTTTTGATCCTGTCAATAATTTCATATATCTCCTGCATTTTAAGATTAATCCCAATCAGATCGTCATATTTATGTCTTTCCTTTGTGCGGGTTTTGATCAGCGCATTTTCACCTTTAAGTTTCCTCTCCTCAACAATCCTGTTGATGATCAATTTTAAAATACCCAACTTGAAAGGCTTCTGGAGATAATCATAACTGCCGATTTTCATCGCCTGTATAACGGATTCCATTGTACCGTGTCCTGTGACGATAATCACTTCAGTTTCCGGGCGGAATTCCTTAATTGCGGCCAGTAGTTCAAGTCCACTGATTTCTGGCATTTTAAAATCAGTAAATACGATTTCGATTTCTCTTTTTTCCAAAATTTCCAGTGCCTTATACCCGCTATCGACGGTTATCACGTTATAGCCTTCACCGGTGAGATATCGATCCACCATATCCAGAATCGCGACATCATCATCTACAAATAAAATTTCGAATTCATTCATATCACCCTCCGCCTTGGTTCTGGCGAATTAAAAAGCGATCATTTGCTTCTACAGCCCTTTTTTCAGTTTATACCGTTTGATTTTCTCCACAAGCGTGGTTCGCTTTATTTGAAGGAGTTCAGCGGCCCTGTTCTTAACCCAGTTGGCTTTTTCAAGAGCCTTAAGGATGAGTGCTTTTTCATATTCAGTTACAGCGGTGTTGAAACTCAACCCCTCATCCGTCACTTCAATAGTCGGAGAAATGATATCTTTGCTGCCCGATCGGATCTTCTCCGATAGATCTTCCGGCTTAATAATACCATTATCATTTAAAACAACTATCCGTTCTACCAGGTTCTTTAATTCTCTGACATTACCAGGCCATGAATAATTGATTAAAAGTTCTATGGCCTCATCTGATACTGTCATCAGTTCTTTTGTTTTTTCCCGACTGAGCTCTTCTAAAAAATAATCCAACAGAAGAGGGATGTCCGGCTTTCGTTTTTTCAATGGGGTAAGTACCATCGGAATGACATAAAGCCTGTAAAACAAGTCTTCCCGAAAATTTCCTTTCTGAACTTCTTCTTCCAGGTCACGATGGGTTGCAGCGATAATCCGTACATCCGCTTTCAATGTCTGGCAGCCCCCCACACGTTCAAACTCATTTTCCTCGAGTACACGAAGTACCTTTACCTGTAGATCAGGACTCATATCACCAATTTCATCCAGGAATATGGATCCGCCTTTGGCCAGTTCGAATTTACCGGACTTATCTGAAATTGCCCCTGTAAATGCGCCACGAACGTGACCGAACAGCTCGCTTTCAAGTAAACCTTCGGAAATGGCGCCACAGTTTATCTGGATAAACGGATTTTTCTTACGATATGAAGTATCATGTATCGCTTTGGCAACCAGGCCTTTACCCGTACCTGTTTCCCCGTTAATCATAATTGTTGTATCGCTGTCAGCCACTTTCTCTATGATTCTGAATATTTCTTTTATTGAATCACTTTGGCCGATCATATTTCTGAATTTATTTTGATTTTCTGATTTCATCAAGTATATTTGATTTAAGTAATTGTTTAAATTTTGATACGAAAAATACATCCAATTCGGTTAACGTGCCGAATGGGTTACCATACTGTTTTATTCCATTCTGAAAATACCATAATACATTGATATCGTTCCAAACAATAATGGTCAAGTAATTATTTCAAGGATCGGTGTGTTTTGTGCAAAATTGAATCGTTTCTTGTTTCACCAACCCGGATTTCTCACCCACTTCGTTTAAAAGTGGTTTCTAAACCACGTATGGATGATGAACACTATCGAATATTTTTACTGCCGGATATAAACCTTTTTGAAGATATCGGCCTCATATTTCTGCTTTTGGTCCAACCGGAAAAGGGAAACGGCAGCCTGTGAATCGTACCGTCATGACCGGTAAAAAACGTTTGTAAAAAGCCGGTCATCCTAAGAAAAAAATCGTATATTTTTTTGTTTTTTACCGCCAGAGCCCAGATTTTAAATATCATCCGTTCCATGATATTGGTTCTTTTGACATTCCACTTTCTATCACCCTCCGCACGTTTCTTCCTTAAAGTGATGAGCATTCCGGGAATGTCAATATTTATGGGACATGCATCCTTACACGCACCACAAAGGGTTTCCCCGCAGTACAGATCTTTCGCCTGATTAATCCCGAACAGCAGCGGAGTAACCACAGCACCGATCGGCCCGGAGTATGGTGAACCATATGCGTGCCCGCCGATCTTCCCATAAACCGGGCACACGTTGAGGCAGGCGGCACATCGGATACAGCACAGGATTTCCCGAAAATCATTATCCGCAAGTATCCGTGATCGCCCGTTATCAATAATGATCAAATAAAATGCTTCAGGACCGTCAATCTGATCATCGGTTTTGGGCCCGCCAAGATAGCTGACATATCCGGCTATATTCTGAGCGGCCGCGCCCCGGGAGAGAAGTCTGAAAAGTATATCATAGTCTTCCAGACACGCGGTGATTCTTTCCATACCCATAAATGCCACGTGAACCCGTGGCAGTGTGGAGGACATACGGATATTACCTTCATTTGATACGACCGCAATGTGACCCGTCTCAGCGCACGCCAGGTTACACCCGGATATCCCCATATCCGCTGAGAGAAATTTTTTTCTTAATGCTTTTCTTGCCGCCTGTGTTAAAATAGGGGGGTTATCGGTGTAAGAAATACCGAGTTTGTCCGCAAACAGTTCTCCAATTTGATGTCTGGTTCTATGAATCGCGGGCGCGATGATATGGGATGGTGTTTCTCCGGCAAGCTGAACAATATATTCCCCCAAATCGGTTTCAGTGACTTCCAGGCCGGCTCTCTCAAGGGCAATGTTTAAACCGATCTCTTCGGTCACCATTGACTTGCCTTTTACGATTTTCTTTATATTGTGTTTCTCCGTAATTTCAAGACAATGGTTCACAGCTGCCTGGCCGTCTTCTGCAAAAAACACATGACCGCCATTTTGCCGTACATTATCCGCCAATGCCCCAAGAAGAATATCAAGATGTTCGATCGCATGCGATCGGATATCATGCGCCTTTAACCGTAAATCAGGGCCCTCGGGCAACCGTTGATAAGAAAGTGCCGTTCCCCTGCCCAGTCGTTCCTGCAGGCCGGCGAGCGCGTTCTGAAGCACACTGTTATTTACCGCTTTTTTGGCTTTTGCTTTGTATAATTCGGGTTCTATTTTCATAATTCTAAGAAATTGTTTCAAACATTCAATCAGGTATTGGGCCTTTCTTAAAACCTTCCCTCAGGTCCAAGTTCAAGGCGGAGTGAAGATTTGAACCGCAGGAATATATTGTATATTTCGAGGATTAAAATCTTTACTCCAACGCAGAAATTGGTCCTGAGGGGAGGTTTTTCTCAAGGATCTGGGCCACATGCATGACCTTAACGTCCGATTTCAAACGACTCAACCGCCCTTGTATATTCATCAGGCAGCTCATATCGACACCAACAACCGTATCAGCTCCTGATTCTAAAATGTTTTGGACCTTATCATCAACCATTGCTGTGGAAATCTCAGGGTATTGAACGGAAAAAGTACCACCAAAACCGCAGCACCTGTCGGAATCCTTCATTTCCACTAACTGAGCACCCTGCACCCTATTTATCAGTTTTCGGGGCTGGTTATAAATACCGAGCCCGCGCATCGCGTGACACGAATCATGAATCGTGACCTTCCCGTTATACTGTGCGCCCAGGTCTTCAACGCCTAAAACATCAACCAGGTATTCAGTCAGCTCATAGGTTTTTTGTCCGACATTTCGGGCACGGTCCAGCCATCCTTCCCGGTCTTTGAACAATACAGGGTAATGATGTCTGACCATATAAACACAAGAACCGGATGGGCAAACAATCTGTTCAGAGTTTTCAAAGACTTCGATAAAATGCCGGGCGGCAATCTCGGCTTCAGGAAAATAACCAGAATTAAACGCGGGTTGACCGCAGCAGGTCTGTTCTCCGGGACAATCCACAGGAATATTCAGTTGCTTGAATATATTTTCAACCGCTTTACCGACTTCAGGATATACGGCATCTACCAGGCACTGCGCAAATATGGATACTTTTTTTGTATTGGTTTTCATACGCCCCACTTCATCCCCCATGGAGAAGCTGTTAATGAGTCGGAATTCCGGGTCGGTATCGCAAATGAAACCGCTTCTACCTGCACCCCCTGACATTTATCCCCTGCAGACCCTGAATAAACAGATCTGTCAATGTTGTGGAAATACGATGCTCATATATCGACCCATCCATGTGAACACCTCTGATCAAACCGTCATTTAAGAACCACTGAAGCAGCTTTTTCCCTTTTTCGACCCTGCTCATCTCATCAGTAAAATGCGTTTGCATTATTAATTCCGGTGCAGGCAATCGACCCTCCTCATCCATTAATAATTTCATAAAATTAAGCATTCTCCCAAGCCTGAGGAGTGTCGATGACTCAAGGCGTGATGTGGTATGCGAAACAGGCAGCGCACTCGAACGCATCAGGGACAGGTTTTCAGGAAGGAGACCCAGGTCACGGCATAATTGGAAATCAGCACTCCCCGGTGAAGGATAAAAAATAGAAACACCGGCAAGAACCCTCCGTTCTGCAAGAAATAATAAATCTTTTACTGAACCATCTCCGGTTTGATTGGGTGCCCCCGCGATCACATATCCCACAGCTTCAAGATTATTTTTTTCAGTCCACATCAGGGCGTCATCAAAACTTTTGATCACGTTACTTCTTTTGAAACTTTTGAGCTGCGCGGCGGATGTTGAGCCTAATGAAAGATTCAGGATTTTAAAACCGGAGTCTTTCATGGTACGGATCACTTCCCCATCAAGGGATGGCGGATACAGTCCGTTCATGGCCCTTAATTCCAGATTCAACCCCTTAAACCGTCTTTGAATTTCATTTAATAATTCAAGAAACCAGATCCGGTCGAGTGTCAGATTTTCGTCTTCAAAATCAACAAAGGCTGTGTCGCTTAAATGAACGGCAGTCTCAATTTCATCCAGGACCGATTCAACCGTTCTTTTCCGATACGTAATTAATGATAAACCTCCCAATGAGCAGTAAGAACATTTCATGGGACAACCCCGGCTTCCCATAATCACGATACTCCCTCTTTTCCCTCTCCTGTAGTATTTATGTTTAACCAGATGCGCGGCAGGGTTCGGAAAATCGGTAAGATTTTTCATCACGACCGATTCACTTGTTTTAATCAGTCCCCCCGGAACCCGGTGCACAATGCCCGGTACAGTACTGTATGATGTACCGTTTTTTATAGCCTTTGCCAGTAAAGGCATGGACACCTCACCTTCTCCGCGAAGCACGAAATCAACCGCTTCAGATTCCATTAGCTTTTCAGGCATTGCTGTGGCGTGATGACCGCCCATAACAATTTTACATGCCGGATGACTTGTTTTTACAATTTCCGCGGTCATTACCGCTTCATTATGATAAGGAGTAAAAAGTGAAGAAATCCCGACAAAAAATGGTTTTATTTTTTTTACAACAGCACCTAAATGCTCAAAACTATAACCAAAATGCTTGAACTGATAAAACAGGGAAAAAGGAGAATGATCCGGTTCGTGATAGTATTCCCGCAGATATTCCATCTCATGGGGCAATGGAATAACCCGTGAACGGGCTACGGCAAGGCCGTCTAAAATTTCAACAGAAAAGCCTTTTTCAATAAGGACTGCCGCAATACATGTCAAACCATACGGAATCGTCCTTTTTGAGGTGATATAAAAATCTCTGATTGGCGGCTGTATCAGGAGAATATCGGTCATTGTTTATGATTGCCCACTTTTGATTATTTATTCTTTGACGGTTTCGTAAAAAGTCCAACTTCTGCGTTGTGCTGCATTTCGCAATCATTCAACGTACTATAAGTACGCTTCATGATTACGAAATTTGCACGCCTTGAATTTGAACTTTTTACAAAACCGTCTAATTCGGACTTT
>JAUVGT010000156.1 GCA_030593645.1 Deltaproteobacteria bacterium | reverse complement strand
GAACTGTCCGCATAGCTTTAGCGGCGATGGAACTTTAGTGCACTTTAGCTCACTTTAGTCACTTTGATTTATTTCTTATGGCAGAGCCATTTATCTCTGACCTGGCCCAAAGGACCAGGTTTTATTTGATAAAATAAAAATGAGGTTGAAAACATTAAGGGATTAAAACACGCTGAAAAAATAAATCAGGTATTGTTCGAGATATCCAACGCGGTCAACACCACAACCAACCTGGATGAAATGTATCAGCTCATCCATTTTTCACTATTGAGAATTATCGATGTAAAAAATTTTTTTATCGCACTGTACAACAAGAAAAAAGATATCATTTCATTTCCCTATTATGTTGATGAAGTGGATCAGGTTGAAGATTTCATTGATGATATTATAATATCGGATGACTCACCCTCACTGACCAGTGAAGTGATAAAAGCCCGCAAACCGATTCTTTTTAAAAAAGATGAATTACTGAAAAGGTTCAATGAAGGAAATGTGGTCGGTTCCTCTTCAATGGCATGGCTTGGAGTCCCTCTGATGATGAATAATGAAGTGATCGGTGTGATGACAACCCAGAGCTACACCAATCCGGATCTTTTTGATGACAGCGATATTGAAATATTGGATTCGGTATCCGATCAGATTGCGCTTGCCATTGAACGAAAACGAGCTGAAGACGCCCTGAAAGAGAGTGAGGCGATCAATAAAATATTGTTTTCCATAGCAAACGCCGTCAACACCACATTTAATCTGGATGAACTTTTTAAAACCATACACCATATCCTTGGTGAAATCATCGATGTGACCAATTTTTATATTGCCCTGTATGATGAAAAAAAGGATATGATCTCCTTCCCTTTTGATACGGACCAGATTGACAACGATATAGATATCATAGAAAACGCAAGTAAATCGACGAGTTTAACAAGTAAATTGATTCAAACTGAACGGCCGCTATTAATTTCAAAAAAAGAAGTACTTGACCATACCGGTAAGTATTATAAAGAATTTACCGGCACACCGTCTGAATTATGGCTCGGGGTTCCGTTAAAAGTAAAAGGAAAGACTATCGGGGCCATGGTGGCCCAAAGTTATTCTGATCCTGAAAGATACAATCAAAAGGATATGGAGGTTCTGCTCTCTGTTTCGGAGCAAATCGCTATCGCAATCGAACGCAAACAAACTGAAGAGGCGCTCAAGGAAAGTGAAGAGATTAACCAGGTATTATTTAAAATATCCAACGCGGTGAATACCACTCGAAACCTGGATGAACTTTATGCATCAATTCATAAATCCCTGGGAAGGATTATTGATGTAACCAATTTTTATATTGCTTTATATGATCAGCGGACTGATTCAGCCACATTCCCCTATTATGTGGATGAAATAGACAAGGAAATTGTCCCGTCGATCAAAAATATCAGTAATCCCGACAATCCCTCGACAACCGCAAGTGTTATTACCAGCGGCAAACCGGTTTTATCAAAAAAAAACGAAAGGCTGGAACGCCTTAAGAAACTAAAAAAGAATGCCTATGGCACGCCATCTATGGTCTGGCTTGGAACTCCGCTTAAAATCAAGGGCGAAGTGATCGGTGTAATGGCGGCCCAGAGCCATACCAACCCGGATCTTTATAATCAGAAAGATGTGGAAATATTCAGTTCGGTTTCCGATCAGGTTGCCCTTGCCATCGAACGAAAAAGAACAAATGAGGCATTAATCGAGAGTGTGGATCAATATCGACGGGCCAAAGAAGATCTGGAAGAATCGTATCAGAATATTTCCATTATCAGTTCCATCGGCAGAAAAATAACCTCCACAATTAATATCCAGGAGGTGATCAAAAAGATCTATGAAAGTGTGAACAGCCTGATGGATGTGGATGTTCTTGGAATTGCTCTTTATGATCAAAAAATAGACCGGATTCAGTATAAATATTTAATCGAAAACGCTATCGCGGTAAACATAGATCATTTAACTGTCAACTCATCAGACAGTCTTGAGGCCGACTGTATCCATGACAAAAAAGCAATCATGATCAATGATGTCAAAAAGGAAGTCGATCATTATCATCATTATCTGACCATGCTGAAGGTTCTATCAGGTATGCCGCTTTCTATTTTCTGTCTTCCCCTATTTGTGGAAGAAAGAACCATCGGGGTTTTTATGGTCCAAAGCTACAAAGCGAACAGCTACACGCAGTACCATATCGACATGTTAATGGCGATGGGAGGTTATATCGCAGGCGCGCTGGAAAATTCCATAAAACATAGTGAAGTGAACCGGCTGAATAACCTTCTTACAGTAGAAAAGAAAGAACTGGAGGAGGCTAATTTAAAGATAAAAGATTTAATCGGAAAAGCCCATGAAGCCGGCATGGCCGACATCGCCGCTGAAACCATACACAATATCGGCAATATTTTAAATAGTGTTCAGACTTCAGGCAGCATTATCCTGGATATCGTAAAAAAATCATCGGTTCTTAAACTGAAACAAGCAGGTGATCTATTGAGACAAAATATAGATAACCTGGAAGATTTTGTCTTATACGACAGAAAGGGGAAAAAACTGTTTCGATATTATCTTGAAATTGAAAAATTAATGGATGATGAAAACAGTCAGATATTAAAAAATACCAATCGCCTTGTTAAAAAAAGCAATTCAATAGCCAAAGTTATCGAAACACTCCAGGAATATATCGGTGTGGTCATCGTCGAAGAGTGCAGGCTGGATAAAATTATTGAAGATACACTCTTACTGCACCAGAACGCGCTTAATGAACATCATATTAAAATTGAAACGGATTTTCAGGGCAAACCGGCAATATCGACACAAAAGATCAAACTCATAAGTATTCTTACAAACCTGATCAACATTTCAAAAAACTCCATGATCATGGGTGATAACTCAACACGGAAGATGGGAATATCGGTCAGTGAAAATTCCGGGAGCGCATTTATTAGAATCAGTGATACCGGGCTCGGTATCACCAAAGAAACAAAAAAGCTGATTTTTAACCAGGACTTTTCATTTAAAAAGGGCAGCCAGAATATTAACCTTCATAACAGCGCAAATACTATGGCAGAAATTGGAGGTAAAATACGGGTCGAAAGCAAAGGTAAAAATAAGGGATCAACTTTTGTTCTACAGTTCCCGCTTAACAATTAAGAACGGTAAACCATGGAATCAAATAATCCTAAATTGGAATGGCTGGTCATTAATGAAAAAGAATGCCTTAAATTCACATTCTCAGATGTCCTTACCGAACAGTTGGCAATAGCGGCCATTGACGACTGGAAAAAAGCGTTTGCATCGAAACCGGATGAAAAAATTATTCTTATCTGGAATTGTTTAAACATGGATAGATATGACAATAAAGCCAGAACCCGGTGGCAAAAAGCACTTAAAGAAATGAAAAGTCAGATTGATTGTGTTTGGCTGATCAATGAATCCAATATAATAAGAATGGGTGCATCGATTATGTCCCTGTTCGTTTCGTTTGAAATCAAGGTGGCTGGTTCAGAAAGCGAAATAAAAATATAAAAATTCAAAATCAGACGAAGCGAAGCAGCAATTCCCGGTGAACATAGAAAACATTGATAAACTTGAATATCAGCAGATAATGACATTTGTCTTTCGTAAAATCTAAAACAACGTCATTCCGGATACCGGACTTGTCCGCCATAACCTCGTTAGCGGTGGATCGAGTCCGGCACAGGCTGCGCAGAGCGGAGATCCGGGCAGTGAAGCGTTAGCGCTATCCAGCCTGTCTGCCATCTTGTCACGGCGAAGCCTTAGCGAATTCGGAAGGCTTTAACGGCGGTAGGGGAATTGCCTGCTATTACTGGATTCCCGTTTCCACGGGAATGACGTTACGGAGCGCGTTTGCTTATTTAATGATCGTTCACCGAGAATTGCTGAAGCGAAGCGCTTCCATACGCCATCGCTAAAGCTTCCGACTTCGCCGAGGATTCAACGGGACAAGATGGCGGTCAGGAGGCTATGGCCGACAACGCGGTCATAAGTAAAAAGCCGGGCACAGGTTTCATTTTATTATCCTTTCTTTCTCAAGATAATTGAAACAGATTCAAGAACCTGGTCCAAAGCAAACTGGAACCTTGATATTGAATTTTCAAAATCTCCGATCTTCCTTTTTTCAATGACCGCCTCCAGTTCGATTGTGGATTTTTGAAGATACATCGCGGATAAATTCCCGGCCACACCCTTTACCGTATGGGACAATTTTTTTGCCTCATCAAAATCCCCGGTATCAAGAAGTCCTTTTAATTCACCGCCAACCCCTGAATACTTATCTTCAAATTTTTTTAATAACTGGCCGAATAAATCAAAATTATTACCCAGCCTTTTCATGGCCGTACCCAGATCAATTCCCGGGAGATGATCCGGTATGGAATCATCTTTTCCCGTTTTTGAGGAGGTATTTTCAGTAGCGATGTTCCTGTCACCCTTTATCCATTTGCTTAAGGCGGCAAACAGCTCTTCGGTATCGATCGGTTTTTTGACATAATCATTCATACCGGCTTCAAGACATTTTTCACGGTCACCTTTCATGGCATGGGCTGTCATTACAATAATCGGCAGGTCTTTGTTTCGAGAATCGAAACGGATTATCCGGGTTGCTTCATAACCGTCCATTACAGGCATCTGGACATCCATGATCACCGCGTCATAAGCATGTTTCTTAACCGCTTCAACCGCCTCTTTTCCATTGTCGGCCGTGGTAACTCTGATATTAACCGATTTAAGGGTCTCAGTGGCAACTTCCTGGTTGATCTCATTGTCTTCCACCAGTAGGATATGCATTCCTTCAATGGCTTTCATGTGATCATTATCTTTATGATCGCCATTATCCTGGCCCGATACTTCCTCGATCTCATGCCCAAAAATATCCATCATCGTGTCAAACAGGACCGACCGCTTGACAGGTTTCATTAAGTATCCATTAATACCTGTCCGTTTGGCCTGGTTCCTCACATCTTCCCTTCCAAATGCCGTGATCATGATAATCGGTGTATAAATGATGTTTCGATTTGCCCGGATCATTTTCGCGGTATCAATACCGTCTTTGCCCGGCATCTTCCAATCCATGAGTACAAGGTCATAAGGATTTTTCTTTGCCGCTCTTTCCAGTTCTTTAACGGCCGCGTCACCGGACTGCACCGTATTTGCCTCGAACGTAAATGACTTCAAAACCTCAAGAAGAATTTCGCTGGACCTGATGCTGTCATCAACGATTAGAATTTTTTTTCCTTTCAGAGATTTCGGGGCAAGGTATCGTTTTCTGGTTTCAGTATGTCTCTCAAATTCAACGGTAAAGGAAAAAGTGCTTCCCCAGCCCGATTCGCTCCCGGCCCAGATCCTGCCGCCCATTAAGCTGACCAGATGTTTACTGATTGTAAGACCAAGACCCGTGCCCCCAAATTTTCGAGTGGTGGAACCGTCCGCCTGAACAAAGGAATCAAAAAGCCTGTGAATCTGTTTCGGTTCAATACCGATGCCGGTGTCGGCAACGGTTAACTGCAGTTTCGCTGCTTGACCTGTTTTACTGAGAGCTTCAGCCCGGATGGCCACCTCGCCGGTGTTTGTAAATTTAATGGCATTATTAACCAGGTTGGTCAGGATCTGTTTTAAGCGCAGAGGATCTCCCTTTAAACTGCACGGTGTATCAGCAGCAATAGAAATAATCAATTCAATACCCTTTTCAGCGCAGCGGTTGGAAAAAAGATCGGATATGGAATCAAAAATATCCTGCAGGTCAAAATGAGTGTGGTCCAGATCCAGTTTTCCTGCCTCGATCTTGGAAAAATCGAGAATATCATTGATCAACCCGAGTAGCAGGTGGCCTGAATTCTGTATTTTTTCTAAAAAATCCGTTTGCCTTTCATCCAATCGAGTCTGTAGAACCAGGTTGGCAAAACCGATGATCGAGTTCATGGGTGTCCGGATTTCATGGCTCATGTTTGCCAGGAACTCACTTTTGAATTGACTGGCGGTCTCGGCTTCAGCTTTGGCCAGTTTGAGTTCCTCCTGGGCTTTCTTATAGAGGATAATTTGTGAAATCAGGCTGGAAAAAATCTCCAGGGGCCGGATGGTATCCTGGGTCGGTTTTTTTCCGGATTTGGGTGTGTCTACTGAAATCGCGCCGATCAGATCACCTTTTTCATCATTCATTCTTACAAACAGGTTATCTTCGTGATGCCACGTGTCTTCCGAATCGATTTTGGGTTCTTTACCAAATATTACGCCGTCATATTTCAGTATTTCTTTCTTGGTGTGAGGAACATAAATTGAGAATTGGCTTAATTTGTCTCCTTTTGAAAATACATCCATAAAATCCTTCTTTGGGACATCCACACCCCTGACAACATCGATTTCTTCTGAAGTAAATCCGCCGAATCCGATGATATCCCGATAGGGAGGTGTATCTTTAAAAAAGGAAATAATGACCCTTTGATAATCTGAATATTCGACAATGGCCTTGCTGATCCTTTTAAAAACGGCTTGTTCATCTTTTAAGGAAATCATGGAAGCCGCGGCCAGGCTGAACTGCTCCGTCTGTTCGGATAGGGTTTTAAATCGTTTTTCACTTTCACGCAGCGCGTCCTGCGCCCGTTTCCGCTCAATGGCCGTGGCCACCTGATCGGAAACCGATAGCAGAATATCGGCATCTTTTTGACTGTACAGTTCTGGATCCTTGTAGCTTTGTACCGCCATTATCCCCATCACTTCGTTTTTTCTCTTAAGTGGGACTCCGAGCCACTGTTTAGAAGGCTTACCAACAATTTTCTGTCCAAGTTTCCTTGCCCGTTCAACAAGCCCATGTTCTGAAATAAAAAAAGGTTCTTCCCGTTCAATCACCTCCCATGCGATGATACCCGACGTGGAGACATTTTTTATCTCTTCATACACATCATCCATCTGATCCACATAGTAGGGATAGTAAATAATATCTTTTTTACGATGATATATACCGATCATAAAATTTCTGACATCAATGACATTTCCAAGAGATCCATGAATCGACTTGTACAGCTCATACAAATTATCAGTGGTGTTGACCGCATTTGATATGGAAAACAAAACCCTGTTGATCATTTTGCTTTCCTTTTCAGCGTCTTCAGCTCTTTTACGCTTTATGGCCGTGGCCACCTGATCGGAAACCGCGCTGAATATCTCAAGATCATTTTTATCATAAAGATCAGGATCGGTATGGCTTTGGGCCACCATCGCCCCGATGATTTCACCCCTGACTTTTAGTGGAGTACCCATCCAGATCTCAGATAAAGAGCCGAGCGGCTTTTTGTTTATTCTTTTAAAGTAATCAGATCGCTCTTGTTTGCTGGACAAAACCGGCAAACCATTTCGAATGAGTAGCGCGGTAAGAGAAGCATTGGCAGGATCACTTACATTTTCGACCACACTTATTTCTTCCAGTCCTTTTTCATCTGCAGTATACGGAAAATCAATACAGTCTCTAACCTTGTCATACAGACCGATATAGAAATTAGGCAATTCTATAATCCTGTTTAATATTCCATGAATCGATCCATAAAGTTCATCCAGGTTTCGGGTGGTATTCAAAGCATTAGCGATTTTAAACAGTGTCTGGTTGATCTCCTCACTCTCCTTGAGTGCCTCTTCGGTACGTTTTCGCTCAATCGCAATGGCCACCTGGTCGGAAACTGAATTTAAAATTTTCACATCTTTTTCATTGTACCGATCCGGATCTGAATAACTCTGAGCCACCATGGCCCCGATGATTTTCTCCTTGACTATTAAAGGTACGCCAAGCCAGAGTTCAGACAATTTTCCGGTGTCTACAACATCCTTGTAATATTTATCGTGTTCAATCATCTCTTCTTTTGATATTAATAATGGTTTACCGGATTTTATCAATTTACTGGTCAGGCTTGCGGATGTGCTCGCGTTTTCTATAATATCGATCTGGTTATCAATTTTATCTGTATCAAAAGGAAAAGAAATCGTATCCTTTTTCTCATCATACAGGGCAATATAAAAATTCGTCACATCGATTATTTCACCAAGGATATGGTGTATGGTTTTAAATAGTTCATCAAGATTAAAGGTGGTATTTACAGCGTTTGACATACTGAATAGTGCCTGGTTGATCGCTTTGCTTTCCTTTTCCGCGTCTTCAGCTCTTTTGCGTTCAATGGCTGTGGCAACCTGGTCGGAAACCGCACTGAATATCTCTAAATCATTCTTGTTATACAGATTCGGATCAGTATGGCTTTGTGCCGCCATCACACCGATAACTTCACTTTTTATCTTTAGCGGTGTGCCCATCCATATCTCGGATGGAGTGCCATACCCTTCTTTATTCAACCGTTTCAGGCGTTTCAGCCTTTCAGATTTTGTAGATTGAATCGGCAATCCGCTTTGAATCACTTCGGCAGTGACTGATGGATTATCCGGATTACTTATATTTTTAACGGTTGTGCCTGTTTCATCTTTATCTATTTCATCCATATAATATGGGAAGGTGATACTATCTTTATCTTTATCATACAGGGCAATATAAAAATTTGTCACATCAATTATTTTGCCCAGGATGCCGTGTATGGTTTTAAAAAGTTCAGCAAGATTGGACGTGGTGTTAACTGCATTTGATATGGAAAACAAAACCTTGTTGATCGCTTTGCTTTCTTTCTCCGCTTTTTCAGCCCTTTTCCGTTCAATGGCTGTGGCCACCTGGTCGGAAATCGCGCTCAATACTTCCAGATCACTCCGATCAAAAAGGTCAGGATCTGAATAACTTTGTGTGGCCATGTATCCGATCACCTGGTTATCAACTTTCAATGGAACACCAATCCATACTTTCGCCTGAGTCCCGACAGCCTGATTCTGTTCATGTCTTTCTTTCAGTTCCGAATCCTTTAGAAAAACCGGTTTGCCTGAAAGAATAATCTCTCTACCGATGAAACTTTTTGACATAGTAACTGTTTTTCCCTGAAGATCGTCAAACTGATCGATGAAGTATTCAAAAGAAATGGCATTATCATTTCGGTTATAGAGTCCGATGAGAAAATTGGTCAGGTCGAAGACCTTGCTGAGAGAAGTATGGATCATCTTGTATAATTCGTAAAGATCCGGAGTGGTGTTAACCGCGTTTGATATGGCAAACAGGGCCTTATTGATCGCCTCACTTTCTTTCAGGGCATCTTCAAATCTTTTCCGTTCAATGGCAATCGCGACCTGATCGGATACCGAATTTAAAATCTCCATGTCTTTTTCATTATACCTGTCAGGATCTGAATAACTCTGAACCACCATAGCCCCGATGATTTTCCCTTTTACATTCAAGGGAACTCCAAGCCAAAGCTCGGATGGTGTGCCAGCAACTTCCATTTTATATTTTTCGGCACGATCAATCATTTCCTTCTTTGAAATTAATAATGGTTGACCTGTTTTGATTACTTTGCCAGTTAAGCTTACGGATTTACTCGCATTCTCTAAGACGCCTCCCTTGTTATCAACCTTGTCCGTGTCAAACGAAAAAGATATGGTGTCTTTTTCTTCATCATACAGGGCGATAAAAAAATTGGTCATATCGATAATTTCGCCAAGAACACCATGTATTGTTTTATAAAGTTCATCAAGATTGAATGTGGTGTTGACAGCGTTTGAAATACTGAATAGTGCCTTGTTGATCGCCTTGCTATCCTTTTCTGCGTCTTCAGCTCTTTTACGTTCGATGGCTGTGGCAGTCTGGTCGGAAACCGAAGCGAATATTTCTAAATCTTTCTTACTATACAGATTCGGGTCAGCATGGCTTTGTGCCGCCATCACTCCGATGACTTCCCCTTTAATCTTTAATGGCGTACCCATCCATATCTCGGACGGGGTGCCATAAGCTTTTTTATTTAAACGTTTCAGGCGTTTTAGTCTTTCAGATTTTGTAGATAGAATTGGTTTTCCGGTCTGAATAACTTCGGCAGTGACTGATGGATTATCCGGATCACTTACATTTCTTATGGTTGGAGTATATTCTGTATCTTCTTCATCCACATAATATGGAAAACTGATTTGATCTTTATCTTTATCATACAGGGCAACATAAAAATTGGTTACATCAATGATTCTACCCAGGATACTGTGTATGGTTTTAAAAAGTTCATCAAGATTATTTGTGGTGTTAACTGCATTTGATATACTGAAAAGCACCTGATTGATCGCATTTGAATAATCATGTATTTTTGCAAAATCTTCCAATTCACTTTTGATTTCATGAATTGATTTAAAAACCGGTGTATAAGGCTGTAAGATATCTGGTATGGTATCGGCACGAAAATCGCCTGAATCCGTATCAATACCGTTTGCTTTTATCAGGTGCAGCAGTTCATCGATATGCTGTGTTACACGCCCTGTTTTATTTTGAAGTTTGTTTTTTGAGCTGATCTTTTTTTTACGCAAGTTGACTCCCTGCTGACTTCTATAAACGGATTCAAAATCTCCCCTCAGACCCAATTTCGGTGTGGAAGCTTAGGGTTCGCGTAAAAATAAATTCACAAATTTTAAGGGCCGAGGCGCCCAGTCGGCAAGGCGCAAAAGCGCAGAAATATCAAGCATATTTCGAGCTTTTGCAACACAGCCGAATGGGATGATTCGCCCCTTAAAATGTGAAGTTATTTTTGCGCGAGCCCTGCCCTAAGCATCATTTGTC
>JAUVGT010000026.1 GCA_030593645.1 Deltaproteobacteria bacterium | reverse complement strand
ACGTGGGGTTAAGGAATTTTTTCTGATCATATTACTCTATTAATGGTTGAAGGTGAGATGCGGTTACATTGAGTTCACTTATAAGCGAACTCAAGTGTTAAACTAATATCATAATTAAAAACAAATAGATATGGTATGCATACTTGATAGTCATTGGTATTAAACATGGACGAAATCCGCTTCCTCAATGTCATTCCCTTCATAACCTTTCAGGTTTAAGAGAATCTACTCACACGCAACCGGTCATAAACATGAATGTTTGAGTATTTCATTGAAATCAGATAGAATTCTCATTAATCATGGCATATTAATTGCTACATTTGGGATGGTTTATATGAACTCGACAGTCTTCATATTAAAAATACTGTCTTTGAACATCTTGACTGGACGCGGTTATGAGGATCAAAGATTTTTCAGGCTCCGGGTTATATAATTGACATGAGAACAGCCATTGATATAAATTAGATCATATTGGAGAACTTGTTTATGTATTTTTGCCGAAAAAACAATTTTAGCCCTGTTGGAACCACATTAATCATTGCATGCTTTTTAATAATATCATTACTCATATCCTGTGCTCCCAGAGTGAAAAAGCCGCTGCCTTCTATCCCATATCCTCAACCGGTCTATAGAATCCAGCCGGGTGATGTACTGGATATCAAATTTTTTTATAACCCCGAGCTAAATGAAAAAATTCCGGTTCGGCCGGATGGACTTGTTTCTCTACATTTGGCCCATGAGGTAATCGCTGCCGATCGAACCCCAGCTGAATTGACTGATACTTTGATGAAAATGTATCGTACTGAATTTAAACAAGTAAAAATAACGGTGATTGTTCGCTCTTTTAGTTCACAGAAAATCTATGTTACTGGTGCGGTTCAAAAATCAACAGAGATTATACTACAGGGGAAACTCACTGTTCTCCAGGCCGTTGCACTGGCAGGAGGTTTTCAAAATTCTGCACGCATAGATACAGTAGTAGTTATTCGCCGGGTATCAGACAGTCAACCGCAGGTTATTCATTTAAACCTGGAAAAAGTAATTGACGGTACGGACACAAACCAGGATATTCTACTGTCGCCCATGGATGTTATTTATGTTCAGAAAAAAATGAAAGGCCGGTAACCAAGTTCATTTTAGAGATAGTTCTCTTTTTCAAGCTCATCTTGAATTACAACTAATAAAAAACAATGATTTTTTTGGAGATGATGGATGAAAAGTTCTGCCAATATCAGGTATATATTAACGGTTTTTTTTAAGCATAAATTCAGTATTTTTGGTGTACTGCTGGGCACCCTTGCTACTGTTACAATGATGACATTGATAATGTCTCCTGTTTATGAAGCAAGTTCGATACTTTTAGTAAAATTCGGTAGGTCATATGTATATCAACCCGAAGTCGGCAATGTCAGGAGCACATCAACATATTTTAGCAGAGATGGAATTATAAATGCCGAAATTGAAATCATAACCAGCCATGATCTGCATAGACAACTTATTAAAAAGATAGGAGTTGAAAAGCTTTATCCTGATTTGTATAAAAACCAGCAGTCGGGCATATCTTTGATAAATGCGGCAGTACAGAAGTGCAGTAAAAACCTATCAGTCCTTGGTGCAAAAAACTCCAATATCATTCGTATCGCGTTTCAGCACGGTAACCCGAAAACAGCAGCCGAAGTAGTTAATTTGATGGTTGATCTGTTTCAGGAAAAGCATTTGAAGACATTTAAAGATCCTAAAACTTCTGCTTTTCTCGAAGAGAAAGCAATATATTATCAAAACCGCCTTGAGGAATCAGAAATTAAAATCGAAACGTTTAAGCAGAATAAGCAAATTTTCTCCCATCAGGAACAATTGCTAATTCTTCTGAGACAGCGTGCCAATTCAAGTGCATCAATCAAGGATTCACAAAGTCAGATCGTAGCGCTGGAAGAAAGGTTAAAATATTTGAAAAATCAAATGCAGGCAATGTTTGGTTCCAACCCCCTCTTTACAGAAACAGACAGGTATGAAATTATTGATAATGCAAAGAAAGAACTGCTTTCCCTGAAACTTGAAGAGCAGGAGCTGCTTGGAAAGCTCAACCAAAATAATCCCAAAGTAGTTAATGTCCGTCGTAGAATTGAAGTTGTAAAAGAATTTTTGAAAAAACAGGAAAAGGGCGGAAAAAGGGCAAAGCTACAAGCCGGAAAGAGTGAAATGTATCATGTACTGGTAAAAGCGATTGTTCAGACTAAGGCTGACCTGAAAGCTCAGAAAGGTAAAGCTTCCGTCCTTGAAAGACAGCTTAAAGATGTTGACCAGGAACTTCAAACGCTTACATCAGGTGAACGGGAACTTAGAAATCTTAAACGTGAGTTGATCAATAATGAGCAGAACTATCAAACCTATCGAACGAAGCTGGAAGAAAACCGGATATTAGATGAAATGGATCGTCAAAAAATGACCAATATCCGGGTGGTGCAGACGGGCGCAATACCGACAAAACCGATCAAACCCAAAAAAAAGCTGAATATTTTGATCGGGTTTATGCTTGGATTATTTGGAGGTTTAGGCGTTGCTTTTTTCAAAGAATATTTAAGCCAGGGATTAAATTCCATAAAAAGTGTGGAGAAACATTTGAACCTGCCGGTTCTGGCCATAGTCGGTGACAAAGAAAATAATAAGAACGATACAAATAAAGAATTATAATCTAATTCTGCCCATTTATATCACTAATGAGATTCATTATTAGCGGGAGTAATAAAATTGGAAAAGCGGCATAAAGTGATGAAAAAATCGGAAACAGGGAAAAGCAATAAAGCTGAAACGAAAAGAAGCCAGACAGTCAGTGCCAATGATGGATCCAAAAAAAGGGATGCAATGGCTGAATTGGAACATGGCAAAAAGGATCGTGATCAAGATGTTATTGCGTCTGCTAAAACCGACTTGATGAAAAGCCAGATAGACATTGAAGATGAAATGGTTGGTTTTTATCACACAATAGATAGCGCATTCTCATCGAAAGGGAAAAGAATAATCCAATTCATGGGGTCCCGTGACGCAGAAGGAACAACTACATTAATCCGTGAATTTGCAAAGATTTCGGCTGTAATATTTGGTAAATCTGTACTGTTGCTGGATTCAGATCTGCACCAGAACAGTTCTATCCTGACTCCCAAGGAACAGGAAGATAATTTGATGTCATTTATTAATGGGCGGGGTGCAGTGAATCGATTTTTCAATCAGGTCGATGATTCCAGCTTATTTGTAGGTCCTGTTTCTAAGCTTGGATCATCCTTATCTATAATTTTCAATTCACCGCATATCAGTAAATTCATTGATAAGTTGAAGGATCAATTTGATTTGGTTTTAGTCGATTCCCCTCCGGCAAACCGCTCTTTTGATGGTGTAGCTGTTTCCCGTTATGTCGATGGTGTCGTTTTGGTAGTAAAAGCTGAAACGACGCGATGGCCGATTGTGGATAATTTAAAAGACAAAATAAATAAAGTGGGGGGAAACGTATTGGGAGTTATTCTAAATAAACAGAAATATTATATACCATCTCTTATATATCAAATGATATGAAAAACTTAAAATGGTCTACCATCTGTCTGTTGATTTATTTAACAATATTTTTCAATATTGAGCGGCTGGATTTTGGTCGGGTGAATATCATAAATATCAGTTCGTTTGTTTATGCTTTTGGGATTATCAGTGTAATTATAATCATTCTTTTGCCGCGGACGTGGCGTTTTTCTGTAACAGGCACGTCTATCATATGCATTGGAATTTACTTAGTTTGTAAGGCATTTCTTTTTGACACCCGTCCTTTTATCGGTGGGATCTATACTTATATCAGTATTACTGAAATAACCCTGCTAACAATCCTTGTCTGGCTTTCATACAGATTTTCGAACGCGGTAAGAGAATTTGAAGAAGCGGTGGAAAATATCTTGCTATCAGGTATTAGAAGCCGCGCAAAACCGATGCCGGATGCTGAAAAAGAGATACAGACTGAGATGATCCGCAGCCGCAGAACAGGTCGGCCGCTCAGCGTGATAATTATTAAACCTGAACCGATATCGATCAGACTTGTATTAACCCGGATTGTGAAAGAAGTTCAGCAAGCTATTATAATTCATTATGTATTTGCCAGATTGGGGCATTTGATCAGTGATATAGTACGCCGTACAGATATAGTGATTGAACAGCGTGAAAAGGGTCAGTTTGTTTTAGTTTGTCCGGAAACGTCATCCTTACGCTTCAAAAATCTGGCCGATAGAATACAAGCTTCGGCCACAGAACATTTAAATGTTTCAATATCAAGTGGAACAGCCTCCTTTCCTGATGAGTCTCTTACCTTTGAAGAACTTGTTCAAAAAGCTGAAGCCCATATAGGATCTACTAATGAAAGCATTGAAGAATCAGATCAAAAAAATGCAATACAACAATAATATATAAATTCAATCCATTGATATTTTCCTGTTTTTATCAGGTATCTTATACTGTATTCCCGATAATTGTACTCCCCATTCACTATTCGGCAGGATTGGTGTGATAAAAATAGAGTATCCCACCCCCAGTGTCACCAGGACCATCGTTTTTATATTGACTCACCTGTATTTTCCATTAAATCAAACCGACTTGATCAAATACTCAGCTAATCTATACTTATTTGAGTTTTTTATTTTTTGGAAAGGATTAAGTATGGGATGAAGCATGTAAATAATTTCACATTGTGGTGCAGGGTACATAGTAATTGGTAAACTGATTTCATAATTCATCTGAGTTTTGATCCCGTCAATTGCATCTAATTGTCTGGAAATACTACTTATATTAATAAATTCCTTTATAGTGCACAGTTTTTGCATATTCTTTTGTACCTTAATTATATCAATAGGTTAAGAACGTATTTGTTTGATCGGGTTTGAAAATAAAATGTTTATCCCGTAACCATCTAAAAATATTAAGAAAGACTATGAAATCGATATTGCATTCTAAATTGAAAACCAGAGATGATGTGATTCAATTATGGAACCCTAAAAGAAGAAAGAGTGTTCATCACATCAGCTGGCTGAACCGTTTTAATCCGGAAAGACGTTTTCTTATTGGCCGGGCGTACCTTATGGCAAAACGAGTTATGGATGTTTTAATCATCCTGCTTACTGTTCCGGTGTGGCTCCCTTTAATTATGCTTGCCGCTATCCTTGTAAAAATGGAATCACCGCGTGGGCCTGTTTTTTTTAATCAAAAAAGAGCAGGGAAAAGCGGACGTCTATTTCGAATGTATAAATTCCGAACAATGGTGCCGAATGCCGAAGAACTAAAAAAAAAGTTCTCTCATCTTAATGAACTGAAATGGCCTGATTTCAAAATCAAGAACGATCCGAGAATATCAAAAGTCGGCCACTTTTTACGTAAAACAAGTCTGGATGAACTCCCCCAGATATTTAATGTTTTACGTGGAAATATGAGTCTTGTTGGACCGCGCCCCACATCATTTTTCCCGGATACATATTCGCTCTGGCAGACAGAACGGCTTGATGTATATCCAGGGATAACGGGATTATGGCAAATTATTGGACGGGGATCCACTGAATTTGATACACGCATACGTTTGGATATTGCTTACATGGAACGTCGTTGCTTATGGCTGGATGTGCAAATTCTATTTCGTACATTCACCAGCATTATGGAGCAGCGGGGAACATATTAGTGGGCGAAAAAATCGCCTATATTATGTCACGGTTTCCAAATATCCCGGAGACTTTTATACTTCGTGAGATGATCGAAATAGAGGGTAATGGGTGGGAGGTTGCCCTATATCCGCTTATCTTTCAGCAGCAAAACATCACACATAAAGAAGCAACGCCATGGATTTCTCGGGTACGACTGCTTCCCTTTATTTCAATAAGCGTATTAACTGCAAATATTCGAACATTGTTTCAATCTCCACTTACGTATTGCTCCATTTGGTGGTATATATTTAAAGGAAATATAACCAGTCTTAACTTTCTGATACGAGGTATCATTTTATTACCCAAAGCTGTCTATGCCGCTGATATCATGCAGCAGGAGAAGATCTCCCACATTCACGCGCACTATGCATCCCATCCGGCGCTTGTTGCCTGGATTATACACAAACTGACAGGTATTAGTTACAGCGTTACTGTTCACGCGCATGATATTTTTGTGCGAACAGCCATGCTGAAAACCAAGCTCAAGGATGCGGATTTTATTGTTTCCATTTCTTTATACAACAGGAAATATCTGGCAAAAATTGTCGGACCATGGGTCAGAGATAAGATTCATATCATACATTGCGGGATATTGCAGGACTACTACGCCCCAAGGGAAAAAGTATTCAATCAAAAGAGCATGTTCGAAATTATTAGCATAGGGAGTCTTCAGCCCTATAAGGGATACTCTTATCTTATCAAGGCGTGTGTTCTGCTTCGTGACAAAGATATTATATTCCGCGTTCGAATCGTTGGTTCAGGAGAGGAATACTCAGCATTAAAAAAATTGATTACTGAAGAACAGTTAGAAAGTTCAATCGAGCTGCTTGGAGCATTGGCACAGGATGAAGTGGCTCAAATTCTGCCCGAGGTGGATTGTTACATTCAACCGAGCATAATAACACCATCCGGAAAGATGGAAGGGATACCGGTATCCTTAATGGAGGCACTGGCATGTGAACTTCCTGTGGTGGCAACTGATCTTTCGGGGATACCTGAATTAGTAAGACCCGGAGAAACCGGTTATCTTGTCCCTCCTGCCGATGCTACTGCTCTGGCTGATGCATTGATTGCGGTTTATACCCACCCTGAAAAAGCGGTCCGAATGGCGGTAGAAGGCAGGAAGCTGGTTTTAAAAGAATTCCAGCTGAAATCAAACGTCAAACGCCTCGCGTTGCTGTTTAAAGAGGCCGTGCAGACCTGATAAATTTTTTACTTGAATATCAAAGAGAGGTAATTATTGGTGGCTGGATATATATTCTGGATATTTGTCGGGATCATTTTTTACATATATGCCGGTTATCCGATCATATTAACACTTTTAGCAAAGATCAGAACTGAAAATCAGCGAGATCTAACATCAAACCCTTTTGTTACACTGCTCATCACAGCCTATAATGAAGAAACCGTAATCGCACAAAAAATTGAGAACAGTTTAAAACTTGATTATGACAAAAGCAGGCTGCAGATCCTGGTGGCGGCTGATGGTTCAGATGACAGGACTGTTGAAATAGTAAAGCAATACCAAGACCAGGGTGTGGAAATCAGTTTTAGCCCGCCCAGGCGGGGTAAAATGGCCGCCATTAACCGTGCACTTTCCCGTGTTCAGGGTGAAATAATCATCTTTTCTGATGCAAATAATCTTTTTGCTGCAAATGTTGTAAAAGAGCTGCTTGCACCATTTGCCAATCCCAAAGTAGGTATTGTCAGCGGTTCGAAATCCATTTATCGCGGTGATGGTGTACTGGGTGAATCAGAAGGATTTTACTGGAAATATGAATCATTTATAAAAACGCAGGAAACACGTCTTGGGTGCTGTACCAGTGTTTTAGGTGAGGTCATGGCCGTAAGGAATTCGCTCATTAAACCATGCCCGGAAAGAATTATTAATGATGATTTTTACCTGGCCCTAATGCTGATCCGGAAGGGCTATAACAGTGTATACGCACCAGGGGCATGTTCGTTTGAGCGTATTTCTTTATCAGCCAGGGATGAATTTGTTCGCCGTACCAGAATCATTGCCGGCCGGTATCAGGCGATGATGGTATTTATTAATAAGATACCTCTATCCAGGCCTGTGGTGATATGGCAGATGATATCACATAAGTTCATGCGCCCGCTCGTACCATTTGCGATGATCGGTGCTTTGATTGCCAACATTATTGCCGTGATCTGGCCGATCCAATCTGCAGATTTTTCACTGATTTATCTCTCTACTCCATTTAACTGGCTGATGCTTGTTTTGCAGGGAATATTTTATGGGCTGGCGGTGTTCGGCAATCATATTGATCATAAACATATCGTTGGTCGGCTGCTATATCTGCCGACATTTCTGGTAATCAGTAATATTGCAGCAATATCAGGTTTATATTGTTTTTTAACCGGCCGTCAAACCCCACTTTGGCAGCGGGCTCAGCGTAGAGAAATTGTGGATCACTCATCGAACGCGGAGCCGGATAAATTATAAATTAGAAGTCCCACGGCGAAAATCAAAAATAATATGCGGGCAGTTAACACGAATAATAATAAATTCACCTTTCGATAAGGCCGGTATATACATTTATTATTTTTTCCGCAATTGGCTTCCACCCATAACGGGTTTCTGATAAACGTCTGGCATACTCTCCCATTTGATTCGCGAGTTTGGGTGAGTCGATCAATTTGATAATCTTTTTTGCCAACTGTTCCGGTGCCCGGGGAGGAACCAGAAAACCGCTTCGACCATCTTCTACTGCTTCAGGCAAGCCGCCGACAGCGGTTGCGATTACCGGACGGCCGAACGCGTATGCCACCTGCAGCGATCCGCTTTGCGTGCTGCTGTAATAAGGATATACAACACAAACTGCTAACTCCATCAAATTTCCAATGCTTTCCACAGGAATGTAGCGTGTATCGAAAATAACTTGATCTGATAGATTATATTCGTCAACCTGTTTTCTTAATTTGTTCATATCAATATTTTTTGATGGAAAACCGGCGATGATCAGCCTGGAATGTCGTTGTTTTCGAACGATTTCGAAAGCATCTATAAGATCCGGCAGGCCTTTGCTCGGGGAAAGTAATCCAAAAAAAAGCACTATGTTCTCATTATCCTGAAGACGATAACGTTTTCGTAAATCTTCACCTTTTCCTCTCATTCCTGAAGCATTTTGAAAAATAGATTCATTTCCATGCGGTATCAGGTAAATATCACTTTTAGGGTAATTGTGTGCGGAAAGAAAACGTTTACGATTTTCTGAAGCATGGAAAAAAATTGCAGAGAAGTGTTTAAATGTGCCTTTATACATCCGGTCAATCTGCGAGGACAATATATTCTGCTTCTCACGACGTTGAAATTCATGGCAAATCTGAGTGAGTATCAGGCCCTTGTGTCGTAATCTTGCAAGGAAAATAGTTTCAAAAGGAAATTTAATGATGCCGAACTGAACTACGTCCGGTTTGAGCTTGATTAGATAATTGGTTAACCGGATCCACTCGATAACCAGTTTTATGCTTCTAAAAACCCGACGAAAGAACCATTTAATTTTTTTCCATTTTCGATAAAATGAATGATCTGACTGGGATTTCATTGATTCCGGATCGAATACCGGCCAGATATTCAGACGATTTTCAACATGAAAATTATGCGGGAAGTCACTTAGCTCATAATCTGTACCTGTTATCAAAGTAACATCTACATTATCATCAGCAAGGGCGGTGCACAATTGAAACGCGTAATGTATCAACCCCCCACTGCTGTTAAACTCAACAACCGCCAATTTCATTTTTTTTTCCATTCAAAGCCAAAAGTTCATCATATAAAATTTCAAGTTGTTTAACCTGTCTCCTGATATTGAAAATTTTATTTACTGTTTTCCATCCAGCATCTCCCATTTTTTTTCTCAGGTCCGGAGCGGTCACCAATTCAATACAAGCTTCGGCCAATTTTGCAGGATCTTTTGGTGGCAGAAGAAAACCGTTTTCTTTATCAGATATTATTTCCGGAACACCGCCTACATCACTGGCAATAATCGGTTTCCGAGCTGCCATTGCTTCCATGAGTACAGTCGGAAGGGCTTCGGTTAAGGTGGGTAAAACAAATACGTCAGCAATGGATAGGAGTTCTGGAATATCGCTTCTCATTCCGGAAAAGATGATGCGTTTTTTTAGTCCGGCGTTTTCAGCCATTTCAACAAGAGCTGTTTTATAGTCACCACTGCCGACAACCAGATAATATACATTCGGAATAGCCTTAATGATCGCCGGAAGTGCATCAATCAAATACTGGAGTCCTTTTTGAGGACGGAGAACTGCAACGGTTATTAATATAGAGGCATCTTCCGCTATACCCAGCTCACGTCTCAATTTTATTTGTTTGCTTTTTTCTATGGTTATAAATCGATCTGGATCAATTCCATTATAAATGGTTTTTACTTTGCCTGGCTGATTTTTACTGATATTAAGATAATATTTACGGGCACCTTCGGAAACGGCGATCACCCTGTTACAAAAGATTCTGTGAGATAACCAGAATAGTCTTTGCCGCAGCTTTGCCCTGATCCTCTTTTCATGGGGGGGGAGTGTGTGAACGGTGCAGACACTGGGCAGTCTCAATATCTTAGAAGCAATATTACCTAAAATGTCGGAAAATTCCAGCTGAGTATGAACCAGATCGGCATGGTACTGACGCAAGTATTTTATCAACCGTGGTATATTTGAAGGATTGCGGAGACGCCTGACCGGTATAAAATCAACCGAAATACCCAATTCCCTGATTTTTTCTGCAATTGAACTATCCGACTGATTCTGGAGAAAGCAAACACGGGGCAGAAAATGTTTTTTATCAAGATGCTTTAATATCGGAACCATTAACCGTTCCGCACCCCCCATACCCAACCTATCAATGATATAAATAATTCGAAATTGTTCAGTCATCTTATTTCAGTTTGGACATTTAATTGATAATCAACTAACCGGGACTTATTCAATTAGCGATAACATCATGTTCGGTTTTCTTTGAGGTTGAATAAAAAAATATTCCTATAAATATAAACAAAAGAGCGTAATTGCTTTCTTTAATTTCCTGAATAGCCTGTTTAAATGGAATTCTGTCATATGTATATATTGAAACAAATATTAATTTTGCTGCCTTTGCCCAAAGATAATTAAACATAAATAACAATCCAATACTCAATGGGACAACAGGCATATACTTTTCAATAAATTTTTTAAAAGATTTATTCAATACACAAGCTGCGGGCAGTGCAAGGGTAAGGATGAACCAGAAAATATTGAAGAGACTATCTATAGTAAAAAGGATATCATCTTTGAAAAAATAAATATTGTGCAGATTGGTTTCTTTCTGATTGTTAATAGTCTCCAGCCAGTCCGGTGTGTTTACGTTAAAGATCCTCTGCCCCCAGCTTATCTCTTCTCCTGCACCTAATAAAAACACAAGGGCCAGGCACATAAAGAAAAATCGTAATAATAACGGTTTCCCTTTGCATTTTTTATTACCGGATACTTTAAGGAAACTGATAAAAAACAGAATTGAGGTTAATAAAAAAGCCAGTGCGCCTACTGTTTCGAAAAATCGGTCTTCCCTTACTGTTATATCAAGTACCTGGGTATCGAATCTCAGAACCGAATAACTTGCCGTGATATAAACAGCTAAGACCAAATAAATGGCCATCCTGGGGTATATGCTTTCAATTTTCATAATGAATTAATCAAACCTGATATTATGCTGTGAAACAGCATTATTAGAATCTATCTTTTAGACCGAAACTGACCCACAATAATCAAGGGGAATGATAAGTGTTTTAGGAAAAAGTATAATTGAATAATCAATATATTTCAAGTCGAATTTATTCACGTTACTTTTAAAAAAGCTTTGAACAATAATGTATACTTGAAATCCGGCCTGACCAGGATTTCTATGGCGGCCAAAATAACTCCTATAAAACTTGATTTGTGATTATCGTTACATTATATAATGATCAGGTTGCCTTTTGCTCTTTTTGAAACAAGCATAATCTATGATCAACTGAAAAGTTTACACTTTATATGGGAAATAGTAACCTCTCAGATTCAAATATTATCAAACCTGCCAATATACCGATTGAGCGCAAAACCGCGTCCGGGGTAATTTGGAATTTTACAGCCTATGGTTTAAGTAAAGGTATTACCTTAATAACACTGTCTATTATCGCGCGTATGCTGGCAAAAGGTGATTTCGGCCTGGTTGCTGTGGCTGTTGTCGCTTTAAATTATCTGGCGGTTTTTAAGGATCTTGGATTGGGCGTAGCTTTAATTCAGCGGCGAGGAAACATAGAAAGTGCCGCGAATACAGTTTTTACTTTAAATCTGGCAGTGGGCTTTCTGTTGACCATTATTGTAATGCCGATTGCCCCGTATATCGCCCTTTACTTCGGCGATCCACTCCTCACACCTGTGCTGCGCTGGCTGGGTGTTTCTTTTTTAATCAATGCGATTGGTTCGATTCATATTGTTCTTATGAAAAGGGAACTGGACTTCCGTCGGAAACTTATCCCGGATTTTGGTAACGCCTTCATCAAGGGGATCGTATCGATCAGTATGGCATATTCCGGATTCGGTGTCTGGTCACTTGTTTTCGGCCAACTGTCAGGCGCTGTGGCCTCCGCCATTATTGTATGGATCGTTTTTCCATGGAAACCTCGTATATCTATAGATAGATCCATAGTGAAAAGACTAATAAAGTTTGGCTCGTCGGTAATGGGAATAGATATATTATCAGTATTGATCGAGAATCTTCCGGTAATTGTTATCGGCAGAGTATGTGGTTTAGCACTTCTAGGCGTATATTCTATTGCATACCGTTTACCCGAAATACTGCTTATCAGTATATTATGGGTAATGGATGGTGTGATTTTTCCGGCATTTTCGATGATACAGGAGCAGCCAGAGGAATTGCGTAAAGGATTTTTAACCTCCATACGTCTGGTAGAACTCGTCGAAGTTCCGCTGAGTCTGGGGTTGTTTATCGCCGCAGATCCGATAGTTCGGATTTTTTTTGGCGGGCAGTGGGTTGAGGCAATACCAATCCTGAGAATTCTAGCAATTTATTGTTGGGTTTACTCGATAGGATTTCATGCTGGAGTAATATATAAGGCAATCGGCCGGCCGGATATCTTGTTAAAGTTATCATTATTAGAAATAATTATTGAGCCGTTAGCTCTATTAGTTGGTTCGGTTTACGGTTTAATCGGAATAGCCTTAGGTCACCTGGCTGCAATAGTAATTTATAGATTTGTTAATTTGATGGTGGCCGTCAGGGTTGTTGATGTCACATTATTTGAAATTATACGTCAACTTAAACCGGCTGTACAGGGTGGATTTGTTTTGCTTTTGTTTGCGCTTCCTGTTTTGTATTATACAGAAAATATAAATCCCGTTCTAAGGCTTCTAATGGTTGCTTTTTCAGGAGCTTCCGGCTATTTGGGAACATTGTACCTGTTTGAAAAGAAAAATTTATTGTATATTGTTCGTTTGTTTAATAAATCCAATTAGGTCTTCCGATAAACCATAGTGAATTTAAAACAAATGACTAAGGGGACATCACAATTTTTAATTTTTTAGGGGACGATGGGGGTACACCTACTGTTGGAAATTCATAAATACCAATTGAAGGATTTACATCATCTCTGATACTATCCCAGTAATCATTGTCCGCTACAGTCACCGTACCTGCACTGATATTTTCTGAACCCGAGACGATTCGATAATTTTCAGGATCAGATCCTGTATTTAAATCAGGCCCGAGATAACCCGGGATCTGGTCGTGACTGGCAATATTATCACGATTTAAGGGCAGGCCTCCAGTCCAGTTGTTATTCGAAATTATCCATATGCTTTCATCTCCAATGATATAGGTTTCGGAACTGCCGGTTCCTGAATTTTCAATGATGTTGTTTTTTATTTGACCGTTTGTCGGCCGAATGAAACCGTCTGGAACTCGATCGATATTTATCGGTGTATCGTGAAGATTCCTTAAGATATTATAAATAATATAAATGTCTTTATATGTATTGGTGGGATACTGATTTTCGTTGTCATGCCAGTGCCTTACTCCGTTTCCGACGCTATCAATAAGATTATTTTGAATTCGAATATTCTCTGTTATGATCGGCTCCTGGTTTCGACCCCATGAATAAGATTCAGCTGCGAAAGAAATTCCATGGGGAATAGGCTGGGGTTTATCATTTCTATCATAGGTGTTTAATGTGCGATAAAGATGATTTTTATTTATAATAATATCTTTTGATGTACCAACGTATATATAAACACTGAAGACGTTGTAAATATTGTTCTGGGTTACTCTACCGTTCAGGGTAAAACCCATTATTATTCCTTCACCCCAGCTGTCGTGAATCGTATTATTGCTTATAAATATATTGCGGTTATAATGATAATAATCATTTACGTCATCATAGCGCCTTGCCATCTGTATCACTCCGGGCCATCCACCCCCGCCAAAAGCCTGGTACCTGTTTGACATGGCGGCATCCCATATTTCATTGTTTTCAATATAAACTGTATTTCCAAAGCCTCCCACCGCTCTCATCGAGATGTTGTGAATTTTATTCTTACGTATAACAATATTACCCGGCGGAGAGTTTAGCTCCTGGCGAAAACTGATCCCGCGTCCCACTGAGTTCCGCACCTCGGTATTTTCAAAAACAATGTTTTCAATTACCCTTTTATATGAAAAAATAGACACTAAAGAGGAGTTTCCATCAAATGCTGCAGCTGATCCATCTACAATCAATCTGTTATCACCGTTGAAATAAACGCATTTTGAATTAAAAATCCTGAAAAATGAATTGTTGCCAAAGCTTCCGGTAGCATTCAGGATAACAGTACCGGCAGTATTCGGATCGACGGTAATAGTCAGCATTTCTTCAGGAAGATTATTTGAACATGTACAATTTCTATCAAAGTTTTTTACTTCGATTGCTTTTCTATTGCTATTGGATATTGAATAAACACCTCCCTTGATGTATATTTTATCACCGCAATTCGCAATAGATACCGCGTCATTTATAGTATTAAAAGGCTGTGCAGAGGTTCCCGTCTCTGTCCCGGAATAGTTAAAGTCTACATAATAAATGCTTCCTAAGGAATCCGCAGGTGAAATGAATACGAATACCAATATGAAAGCTGCGTGAATGACAATAGACCACTTAAATCTAATATATCGAATTTTCTGGATTAGTTTTTTTTCTGTCATAATTTCCTGACCCTCAGTATCTGGCAATTGGTTCAAATAATTATTGTGGTTAATAATTGTAAAAAATAATATATAAAGCATTATCGAACAATTATATCATCTCGTGTATCTGCTTATCAGTCATTAAAAATTTGGATTCGGTGAATAATATAATACACTTATTGTATTTTTTTGCATACATAAAATCATATCATATTCACCTACACAAAAAAATAGATGATATTTTTCACTGATTTCCTTATTTTCGCAAATCCATACTAAAATCCCGGAATAATCTTGTTTGCCTGAAATCATATGATTTTCGACCCATTGGCATAAAGTGTGAAGGGTTGAAATACGGAAAAAATACAAGGCAGTAAGGCATCATTTTAATCTGGCCTATTTCCTGCCACTATCTCTGTTTCTAAAGTGAGAGCCCCACATTACAGGAATCTTAGATTATTAAAATTTGGATTTAATATTAAATTATTCCTAACTGCATTTATTGAAAAATGAAAAACAACATATGTAATACAGCAATATACATGCCAATTTGGGTCCGATCCATGTAGACCATAAAGGATCGATATTTGTGATGGTTATTGGATCGATTTATATGACTTGCCTTTTTTAGTAGGAAAATATAAATACAATTTATTTTATGTCTGGAGCGGGTTATGCTTGAGGTGAAACCATTAGAGTCTTTAGAAGAATGCGTAGCATATGAATCGTTTTGGAAGAAACTCGTTGAGTCAATGAGTTATCCAAGTCCATTTGTACACCCAGAGTGGGTTTTAACGGCAATGAAAGCTAATAAGCATAAATGGCAACCCTATATATTATTGATCAAAGACAAGGGGGAAGCAACAGGTATATTGCCTCTTTATAAAAATATGCAAAATACTTCGATTGTAGAATTGGGTTTTGCTGGTGATTGTTATTATCCAGATCCCCTTGGTCTATGTTGTACAGTTGAGAATAGGAAAGATTGTATTAATATTTTTCGTGACTATCTTTATGGAAATCATAAATGGGATATTTTGCGTTTGAAATGGTTGCTCCACGATGAAGCCATGGAATGGAAAAATAGCAGTGCTATTATCAAAAACACAGCCATAGCACCCTATATATCTTTACATGGAACTTTTCAAGAATACTTGAGTAAATTTAAAAAAAGAAAAATATATTTTGCAACAAGAAAAGTTAAGAAATTCGAAAAATCGAATGGGGAATATTTTTCAACACGATCTACTGAAAAATGCAGAGAGTTGCTTGAACGCCTCTTTTTTTTGCATAAAAATCGATCAGTGGAAAGAGGAATTGTCAGTACTTTCTGTGGTGAGGAAATAATAAGTTTTCATAATAAAATGTTAGATAATAGTGAAAATATATATGTTCACTGGTTAACACTTAATAGTGAGATCATAGCAGTTTTGTATGGCTTTCTCTTTCAAGGACGTTTTTTTTATTATCAAATTTCTCATGATATTAAACATGGGTCTCTAAGCCCCGGGGTAGTTTTGTTATACAAAGCAATAGAGCAATGCTGTAAAATGGGTATTCAAGAATTTAATTTACTTCAAGGTGATGAAGCATACAAGTGGAAGTGGACAAAAGATAGTCGTTCACTTTACATGGTAACAATGTATAACCGAACGCTTTCAGGGACTATATTAAAGCAAAAAGAGAAAACGCGGCTTATTGCTAAAAAATTATATGTTTTTTTGAAAAATATACGTAACAAAAATAATATAAATTCAAGTTGAATCGAAATAATAATAAAATCTACTAACACCGTTTATCGTATTCATGGTGCTTTCTTTTTGAACATTTATGAATGATTTATTAAATAATTTACTTTTTTCTAATTCTGCTTCTCTTATTCTATCAAGATATTTACATAAGACCTTTTTTCATAATCATCTTGTTATCACCGGATATCATTCAGTTTTACCATCACCGTTCAATTTTCGTGACTGGTGTGTTATTGACCTGGCTTTATTCAGAAAACAATTATTATATCTGAGAAAACATTTCGATTTACTGCCATTTTCAGAAGCTGTAGAAAAATGCTTGCAGGGCAAATTAAACAAAACTGCAGCCGTTATTACATTTGATGACGGGTATCAGAATAATTATGATATTGCGTTCCCGCTTCTTAAGGAGTTAAATATACCCGCTACAATATTTTTAACCACTGGTTTTATTAATACGGCAAAAACCCACTGGTCCTGTCGGATCAATGAAACACTTGCGAAAACAAAATATAAAGAAATAAGCTGGAAAAAATGTACATATCGTTTGGATACGGCAAAAGATAAAACTGTGGCTTCACTGTCTATCCGTAATGATTTAAAGCAGTTAACCCATAGAAAAATTGAATCGGAAGTCAAACAGGTTATTGAAATTCTCGGTGAAAAACCGACACTTTATACTGATAAACATTCTCCATTTAGAATGCTCGATATTCAGTCAATTAAGAAAATGCAGCAATCCGGGTTAATTACCTTCGGAGCCCATACCCATTCCCATCCAATACTGAATCTCCTAAATAGAACTGATCAATTCAAACAAATTTCCAGATCTTTAAAAAATGTCGAGGAATTTACAGGTGAGCGATGTAAGATATTTTCATATCCAAATGGCAGGAAGGAGGATTACAGTAAAGAAACTGTGGAGTTGCTCAAGCAATGCGGAGTTAAATTGGCTGTCACTACGATTGATGCTCATAATCACCGAAGCACACCACCACTGGAATTAAGGCGGATTGTCGTGGGGGGGTACTGGAAGATGAGGAAATTTATGAAGGCTGTTCATCCAAACCCGGCATTCAGATCATAAATCGGTTTTACTCTCTTTATTTATTTCTACTGAATTATCAATGATACTTTTTGCTTCGTGATTAACAATATTGGGCAGTGCAAAGGAAATCCCCACAAGAAGCCAGAAAAAACGAGTATAGGCATCATGCAGAAATATCGATGCCGTGAGAAAACCGATCATACCGACACCAAGAGCTGTAATTGATCCTTCCAGTTCAAATATTTTCAGCTTAATCGTTTTTTTTCTCGTTTTCCATAACCCATACATCATCTGCCATAAAATCATAATAAATGCGAAAAAACCAAGGAGACCGGTTTCAGCCAGAACTTCTAAGTATCTGGAGTGAGCCTCCCGATTTTCTCTCCGAAAATCCAGAAAAAGTATTCTGGCATACTGTTGATAATGGTACTCATAATTACCCAGCCCGACACCCCTGAAAGGATGATCCACGAACATCTGGTATGCTGCCATTAATTCACTTTTTCGGCCCCGGTATGAAGCTTCAGCCAGTGCCTTTTTTTCATTACCCGGCAGTATTTCCTCAAGTGTCTTTATCCGTTCAATATATTGAGAAGGAACAAAATAAAGCATAGGGATTAAAAGCACAATTAAAAGAACCGCGGCTTTTGGCCGGGACGGGTGGAGTATTAAATATACAACCAGCATTACAAATATACCTACAAATGCCCCGCGTGAATATGTAAAAATAATCGATAGCATGCAAACAGCCAGAGCCCATACCGCAAAAAATTTAAGCAATAAAGACTTTTCTCCTATTAGACGATCTAAAGCCAGCGGTATCAATACAAGCAGGATCTGGGCGAAAAAATTCGGTCCGCCGATTGGTCCTGATATTCGGTATCCACTGGTTTCATCTACAATATTTTTCAGCACAGCTCGTCCGAATCCCCAGTAGACGTTCTCAAATGTACCTGTTAAATGCTGATATACACCAATGGTTCCCATAAAGATTCCGGCTATTAACAAAGACCAGATTACATTGCGAAAAAGACTCTTCCTGTTGAGTAAAATGACTACTATAATGGCAATAATACAATTTTTAGAAAAAAAATATAATGCGTTGATTGTTAGCGCGGTATCTGCTGAATAAAGTATAGAAGCAAACCCAATCAAACCATAAACCGAGATTAAGACTGTTAACGGCACCCAACCGGTCGGCTGTTCTCCATATATGATCCAGCGGATAAAGATACACAACAGCAGCAAGACAACAAAAAGTTTAGCAATAGATGGCGCGCCATGGTATTCAATTACCACTGTAGAAAAGTGTGTATAGGTGGTGAAGACAAGAAAAAGAAGACCCCATTCAATTTTAATAATGGTAAATAGTATAAAGAGTAATCCAACAGCAACAGCCAGGATTTTCATGGGGCTGGAAAACCATATCACTATCAGTCCTAAAACAATTCCAATCCCGACAGTTAATCCTAGACCAATGGGAGTAGAGAGATGATCAAAACCTGATAGAATATTCTTACGAAATAATTTTAATTTAATTTTATTTTGCATGAAACTGCCGAATTTTATTTATTGAGAGACCAGGGTATAAACAATTTATAACCGTTCAGAGAACAATGTGCAGATACCGCTTATCTCAAAAAATATTGTTATAATTTTTCGTTTACTCTAATGCCGTCCCTTTTTATTATGACAGCAGGAACACCGCCAACAACGCAATTCGGAGGAACATTTTTTATGACTAAGGAATTTGCCCCGACAATTACATTATCTCCAATAGTAATATTACCGAGGACAGTAGCTCCAACTGAAATTCTGACATTGTTACCCAGGGTGGGTCTGCCGGTTGTATCTTTAAAACCAATCGTTACCCGTTGGTTAATCCAGCAATTATTACCAATATCAGCATTGATACCGGTCGACCATCCATGCTGTATAAATAAACCCGGTCCTATTGTACAGGATTTGCGCAGCAGCAGGCGGGGTGATTCCCTGTAAACAATTCGTGCAATATGTGTAAGGGCGGCGATTAATGAACTCCCCTGGAAAAGTCTGTAATAAAAAACATTCCGGAATTCTTTATATTGTACTAAGAGCGAAAGGATGTTGCTAAGGTCTGGTTTCCTCGCGCCTTCAAAAAGTTCAATCTCTACCCATCTGTTAACATCAGACACAATTAATTTTTTTTCTGAGGATATAAAGAATAATACCAGTAAGGGCGATACAAAAAATTTTCTGATTATCATTATTAATAATTTTAGAATTACCACTGTAATACACCTAATATATGTGTGTGTTTCGAGCAGCTATACCTATATAATCCGGTCTGTGCCGAGTTTGCAACGATTTATTTTATATCATGATATTTTCTTTTTAACGATACCAAGCTATGAATTATGCGGCCACATCCTAAATACCTGATTTTATGGCTTACGTGGGAATATAAGTAAACGTCAAATTAGTCCCACCTACCTTATCGGTTTTGGATGGGGTTAATCTGACGCTTACGACTATTAGAAATCATTGGAAGTCGGCGAGTAAGTCAAATCTTTGAGACATAAGATATGCGTTCGCAATAGAAGGCTTGTGAGAAATCCGGGTTAAAGCGCTTCGGATCTGGCTGTTGCCTGAACTGCGGTTAAGTTCGATAATCCGCGTTTATTTTCACATAATCCAATGAAAAATCACATGTAAAAAAAGAAGCCGAACCCTCACCCAACTTCAGGTCAATTGTAATTGTAAACTCATTTTTCTTAATCACGGCCGTGGCTTTCTTTTCAGCATCCATTCCGCATCCCGTACCATCTTTAACCATCCTGACTTGATCAAAAAAAACATCCATCTGATCCGGTTCAACCATGACCCCGGCAC
>JAUVGT010000093.1 GCA_030593645.1 Deltaproteobacteria bacterium | reverse complement strand
TTTAATCAAAAGAGTCGGAGAGACGTTTTAGGAACCACGAAATATACGATACGAAAGGAATAGATATTATGGATTTGGCTGCGTTTTCAACAGAAGACATTAATAAATTGGAATCGGAACTGAAACTCCGTTATGAAGATTTTAAGGCCCGGGGTTTGGAACTCGATATGACAAGAGGTAAACCGAGCCCTGAACAACTTGATCTTGCCCTTGGATTGTTGTCCTGTACCGGTGAAAATGATTACAAAACCGAAAACGGGGTGGATTGCAGAAACTACGGGGGGCTTGATGGTATCCCCGAAGCCAAGCGGCTTTTTTCAGAATATATGGGCGTTAGTCCGGAAGAATTAATCATCGGCGGCAATTCAAGTTTAAAAATGATGCACGATACATTCATCACGGCAGTGATTCATGGAACAGGTGATGACGCAGCCCCCTGGGGAACACTTCCAAAGGTCAGGTTCCTGTGCCCGAGTCCCGGCTATGATCGGCATTTTTCGATTTGCGAGTATCTGGGTATAGAAATGATACCCATTGAAATGAATTCTGACGGACCGGACATGGATATGGTTGAAAAGCTGACCGGTGAAGATGATGCAGTAAAAGGTATATGGTGTGTTCCGAAATACAGTAACCCCACCGGAACGGTTTATTCCGATGAAATCGTGGACAGCCTCGCTGGTATGAAAACAAAGGCAGAAGACTTCAGGATTTTCTGGGACAATGCATATGCGGTTCATCATTTTACAGAAACACCAGGCCAATTGAAAAATATGCTGGCGGCCTGTAAAAATGCCGGTAATCCGGAAAGGGTCTATATGTTCGGCTCCACATCTAAAATTTCTTTTGGCGGCGCAGGGGTTGCCATGATGGCAGGAAGCAAAAAGAGTATGGATTATATCAGAAAGCAATTGGCGTTTCAAACAATCGGTCCGGACAAACTTAACCAGCTCAGGCATGCTCGTTTTTTTGAAGATGTTCAGGCAATTGAAAACCATATGATTAAACATGCTGAAATTCTAAAACCCAAATTTGAAGCTGTACTTTCGATACTTGATAAAGAAATTTCTGATATGAATACTGCGAGCTGGACCCGGCCTGAAGGAGGCTATTTTGTTAGTCTTGACACCATGGATGGCTGTGCGGATTCCATTGTCACAATGGCTGCTGAAGCGGGAGTAAAATTGACTCCGGCCGGTTCAACCTTTCCATATATGAAAGATCCCCGAAACCGGAATATCAGACTGGCTCCGTCTTTTCCGCCGGTTGAGGATGTTAAGCTGGCCATGGAACTATTGGCGATCTGTATTCAGCTTGTGAGCATTGATAAGATCATAAACAAATAAAACATAATTTTACCGCAATAGCCCAGAGGGATTTCAACCAAAGAAAAAATACAAAACCAAAAATCTTTATCACGAAAACACGAAAAAATATGAAAATATGTTTATAAAAAACGATTTTTTGCTTTAATAATGACAGTCTCGTAAAAAGTCCGAATGTGACGGTTTTGTAAAAAGTTCAAATTCAAGGCGTGCAAATTTTGTAATAATGAAGCGTACTTATAGTACGTTGAATGATTGCAAAATGCAGCACAACGCAGAAGTTGGACTTTTTACGAGACCGTCAATAATGATTCTCACTCTGCCCCGGTGATACTGACATTCAGGAGCTTAATCATTTCAGGACCTTTAAAATTGTCCATTACACGGGTTTCTTTGGACAATATGAGTTCATGCTGCACATTTTTAATGTTACCTGAAATGGAGCCTCCGGTAACAGGATATCTATTATTGCCTGATTTCTCAGGAGAATAATAGGCCAGTCGGATTTCACCGCCAAAATCACCGGTTAAAGGGTCGCATTGAAAATCAGAAAAAGAGAGAATCTCAAGATATTCATCCCGGCGAATCTCATCAACAGGTTGTTTGCCCGGTGATACAACAATATTTGGAACTCTTCCGGTTGGAGGACTGTCCAGGTAGTGTGTGAACCTGAGGGGACCCCAGTACTTTTTCAGTATGCCGTTTTCGATGATCGACACAGGCTTTAAGGAAAACCCATCCATATCCCAGGCAGACGATCCGATTGAATTTTCCAGATACGGCTCCAGGTGGATATTGATTTTATCGCCGGTAATTTTCTCTCCCTGGATCGACTCACCCGGTTTTGCGAGGGATATCTGATTATAAACATTTTCTGCCGATGCCTGGGAAAGGTAATAGCTGAGTAATTCCTGTACCGGTTCACCGGACAGTAAAACAGGGGCATTCATGGGTGGTGTTGGTTTTGCGGTAGAACGGTCCTGACAAAGAGTGAGCTGATTTTTTACAATGTCAGGGAAATTGTCCGTGAAAAAATCTGAAAAGTGAACTAATTTATAGAGTTCAACATCTTCATCCCCGCCGTTCCATTCGGTAATTACTTCCAGGGTACCATTATAAGACGACCAGGATACATCTATCCCTTCAGAATTCAGAATCCTGGTTTGCTCTCTGTTTAAGAACAGTTCCGCAGAATTAATACATCCGTTTTTGAATGTATCCTCTTGAAATAGAGATTCAGAAAGCGGCTTAAGCCAGTCTTCGATGGGTTTTGAAACGAACCGGCTTTCAGGAATGCGGACCGATGATTCGGCTGGTTTTGGCAGCGGATACGGCTCGTTCCTTACATGTTTGATTGAAAGCAGACATTTATTAATCACATCTTCAACCTCTTTGGTGGAATAGGTTGGGTGCAGTCGAACGCTCACAGATCCGCGGTAATTCCTGTCCTCTTTAAAATCATGGTAAATGGTTAAATATATATGCTTTACCGTTTTTGACCGGTTCATATCCAGATTATTTTTTATAAAAAAGAGTTCTTCCGCCTGAATTTCCTTACCAATTATTTTCCAGGCATTGACGTCTTTTGTAGAATTGAGAAGTTTTTTTAATCGTTTGATCATCAGCCTAACCTCGCTCTGGTTTTTATATATGGCCCTCCTGAAGAGGTTTTTACATATTCTTTGTAGCCTTTTCCACACATCCCGCTTCCGCTTAATACAACGTTTTTTGAAACCATTGAAACAGACTTCAGGACATCGGGAACATAGCCTGTCATGATAATGGGCGAAATCAGTTTGCCGGTTAATTTGCCGTCTATGATTTCCCGTCCGTATAGTATCATGCACTGGATGCCCCAGTTTTTAGGGTCTTCCATTCCGCTGGAGTATTTTTCAAGAAGGTAGCCGAATTTTACGGTGGTGATCATATCTTCAAGCGTATCATTTCCCGAAGCAAAAAATGTATTGGTCATCCGGGCGTAGGCTTTACGTTCAAAAGATTCACGCTTCCCGTTTCCTGTGGGTGTTTTTTTGAGCTGAAAAGCAGATAGTAGATCGGAAATGCCGTTTTTTAATATTCCTTTATCGATTATGACTGTGTCTGTACCCAAAGTCCCCTCATCATCAAATAAATATGAAGAGACTTCCCTCGCGGAAAGGGCGCCATCATGCATGGTCACCAGGTCTGAAGCACCCTGTTTATTGATATATTCAACCGCCTTGGCCCTGTTTTTTACGAACATGTCCATTTCAACGCCATGACCGAAGGCTTCATGGGCAATCAGCCCGGTCACATCGGGTGAGCAGATAATATCATATTCACCCGGTTCAACCCGGTGGGCATTCAGCAGCTGTTCCGCTTCCTCGACAGCTTTGGTTAATGAATTTTCCAGCTCATCCAGAAGTTCATACCCTTTCAGGCCGGAGAAAGGCTGGTAGATGTATTTAGTATTGTCATCCTTCCGGACGATTGGAATCAGGTATCCCTGGCTCCAGATGTAGGTTTGATCCATATCTTTTGATTCGGAAATAAACATTTTTGATACTTTCGAATATTCGTAGATCACTCGAAGGTCAATGAGAGAAGGTGATATTTTCTGAGCCTGGGATTTTAATTTTGAGAGCCTGCTTATCATTTCACCCGGCTCAATGTCTTCAGGTGTAATCTGGACTTTTTCCCTGATACTTTTCGTAATCGGCTGTTCATCGACAACAGGGAATTGGTTTTTCTCAAAGGGAAAGGGATTCAGGGCATCAAGAGATTTTTTTATCCGGTCTCCAATGTCCCCGGCGATCAATTTCGCCTGATCATTTGTATCCGGTGTATCCGGGATTTCATTGAAAGAAAATTCAGAGTAGTGATTACCGTTATGCACACGAACCACAAAACCTCTTTCACACCAGCTCGAGTCCTGTACCATGGTTTCGGACATTTGCGTTTTATATATTGTTCCAGTTACATCTGTGGCAAGGATCGAAACATAGGGATAATCTTTCGACAGGCTTTTTACAACCTGTTTAAGAATGGGTTTATGTTTTAAGAGATATTCCGAGCTGTTGATTTTCAATGGGAGGCCTCCTTGTGTATTTACTAGAAGCTATCTCAAAAAAAGATTTTGGTTCAATTTCAAGGCGGAGCCGAGTTTTAACCCGCAGGCATACTCAAGTATGTCGAGGACTTAAAACCCGGCTCCAACACCGAAATTGGGACAAAAGACTTTTTTGAGATAGCTTCTAATATTTTTTAAGGGTCCTTGACTCCCCGACCCTTCTTTCAAATGAAGTATAATATATTATAAAAAATAATTCAATTGATTAACTCTGAAGCATTTTAGCCACATATTCCCGCGCAAATTTAACCGTATCAATAATCTCATTTGTTTTCGGGAGGAAAGCCTCAATTTTTTCGACATACCCAAGGTCTTTTACTATTTTAAAGGAAGGTGTAAAATTAAGATCAAACACCCAGCTAATCTGAAGAAGCTTGAAATCGTTTAAAGATTTCATATCCTCCATCCGGGCGATCTTACATGATCTGATCGCATCGATAATATTATTTGAAAATCCATCATGATCTGGAAGATCCAATACTATTGCGGAATTCTGTCTGCGGTCATGGTAATAATCCATAAATATCTTCCAGATATCAAGCTTGTCTGCATCACGCAAAAGCCGGATGAAAAACAGTGTTTCTTTATCTTTATTTTCCGGAATTCTGGCGGAATTATGCCACGCAATAGCGTTGGTAATCAAATATTTTTCCCTTTTTATAATCCCGGAAAAAACCGAATGGGCAGCGATCTGGCGAAGCCCTATCCGCGCGTGGTTATCAGAAGATCTGTCATTAAATGTTCCATATTCAATATATTGTTTGAACCTTCCGATATCATGAAACAGGGCCATTGTTTCCGCAAGGATTAGTTCCGGGCTGTCCAAGCCGAGGGCGATACCGAGAGTAACAATATTTTGGCATACCCGTTCCGTATGTTCCTGTTTAAGTTTGATGGCATAATCATTCTCAGAATTACCGGAATGAAAACCGGATGCATATCCAAAAAACCAATTTTTCAGGCTGTTAAATTTATTTTGATTCATATCGAATACTTCAACGGTCAATTTGTCTCAATGGCGATATTAAAAATTTGATCTGTACGGGATTTTAAAAATGACATGGGCAGATATCGGTTTGGATCTCAATGTCATATCTGATCGACTGATACAGAAAACAGCCGATAATAGAATCAGAGCTTTATCAACCCGGAGCTTTTTATGAAACCACTTCTATTGATTGAGAATAAATCTTTTTTCGATAAATTCAGCGAGTTTTTCGATTTCTTCCAATCCAAATATCGGTACTTCAGTATTAAATTCCGCATCAGATACAAGGGCCACCAGTTTGTTATCGCTCAGGCAAACGGGTTTTTTATGGACCCCGGAGCGAAACACCTCTATCTTGGATTTGTCTTCGCCTTTGAAGCCTTCGGTGATGATTATATCCATGTCCTGGAAATATAGTTCAAGGCTGTCTAATGTATAATGGTCACTTTTTTTTACAAGTGTAAACATATCTCGGGCCGCAATCATAACAGCATCAGCTCCGGCCTGCCTGTGCCGCCAGCTGTCTTTCCCTTTTTGATCAATATCGATATCATGGTGGAACGCGTGTTTTATTGTCCCGATTTTGTATTTTTTTTTTCTTAATTCAGGAATTAGTTTTTCAATAATTGTTGTTTTACCGGATCCTGATTGCCCGACAATCGAAATAATCGAAGGCATTATATTCACCTGTTATTCTATAAGCGGCAGAGCTTAACCTAAATTCGTTAATGTTATTTAACCTATCCAGACAAAGCGCTATACCAGAAGATTTTCAGGAATACAATAAATAATGAGATAGCGCACATGCATCTTGTCAGCCCATTGGGTAGTTTGTCTATAAAAATATTGATAATGAACCAATAATGTTTATAATATGACACTTCTATGAAAGGTGATGAGAGAATGTCTGTGCTGCTTGAAATCAAAAATCTAAATAAAAAATATGGGAAACTTGAAGCTGTAAAGGGCATCAGTTTTTCAATAGAACAGGGAATCTGTTTTGGTCTTCTGGGCCCGAACGGAGCCGGTAAGACCACGACGATTGAAGTGATTGAAGATATCATTAATCCGGATTCCGGTGAAATTTTATATAAAGGTAAACCCAGAAGCGGTTCATTCAAGGAACAGGTCGGGATCCAGTTCCAGGAAACATCTCTCCTTTATTTTCTTACTGTAAAGGAAACACTTGAAGCATTCCAGAGTTTTTATCCGGTTACCTTAAGCCTTGAGGAGCTTGTGGACCTTTGTCATTTAAATGATTTTCTTGATCAGTATAATGACAAAATTTCAGGTGGGCAGAAACAGAGATTTTATCTCGCTCTGGCCTTAATCAACAAACCTGAACTGGTATTTCTTGATGAACCATCTACCGGCCTGGACCCGCAGGCCAGACGTAATTTATGGAATATTGTAAATATTATTAAGAAACAGGGTAAAACCATTATACTGACAACACATTATATGGAGGAAGCCGAGCTCCTGTGTGATGAAATTGCGATTATGGATCGGGGTGAGATTATTGCCCAGGGTTCTCCCGACGATCTGATAAAGGAATACTGTGAAGATATTATAATCATTCTTCCGGGCGACAGTATAAAAAATCAAATGGATAGATTGGATGTGCAATACCAACTCAGGCAAGGCAGAATTGAAATTATTACCGGCGATCTCAACTCCTGCCTTAAGAAGCTTATATATAATCATATTGATCTTACAGATATGATCGTCCGGTCACCAAACCTGGAAAACGTGTTTTTAAATTTGACTGGCCGGCAGCTTCGAGATTGACTATGAATTTTAAGAGATTTTGGACCATTTTTCTGTCAAGGAACCGTGAATTTTTTCGCGACAGGGCAGCATTTGGATGGAATTTCGTTTTTCCTTTTCTCCTTGTGGCAGGGTTCAGTATTATTTTTGGGGGTGAAGAACGCGCTGAATATAAAGTCGGCATATTTCCGATTACAGCAGGAAAAATTGATGTTCAAAAAGTGAACATTCCTGATCGATTTAAAAATGCGCGCTATGTTGAGTTTATCGGATTTGAATCAAAAGAAAAGGGGTTGGAAAAACTTAAACATCATAAAATAGATTTTTTATTAAGCTCAGGTGTACCTCCATACCATTACTGGGTCAGCAGTTCTTCTCCCAGAGGTTATGTGCTTGAGAATATTTTTATCAATAGTCTGACGTCCTCTGATCACCGGCAGTCTGCCCGGAAACAAGAGATAAACGGCAGAGAGATAGAATATATTGACTGGCTTTTCCCCGGAATACTCGCAATGAATATGATGTTCAGCGCACTCTGGGGGGTTGGCTACGTCGTGGTGCGCTATCGAAAAATCGGTGTGCTGAAACGATTGAAAGCGACTCCGCTGACCGCGTTTGAATACCTTTCCGCTCAGATGCTGTCCAGGATCTTTATATTGATGTTTTCCCTCGCAGTGGTGTGGACCGGCTGTGATATAATATTATCCTTTCAGGTAGAGGGTTCATATTTCAGTTTGATCACTGTTTTTCTGATCGGCAGTTTAAGCCTGACGTCCATGGGTTTGGTTCTTGCTGCCAGGGGGACAAGCGAAGAGTTTGCCACCGGCGCACTCAATTTTATTACCTGGCCGATGATGTTTCTTTCGGAGGTTTGGTTTTCACTGGAAGGATCACCTCAGTGGCTCAAGGTTTTTTCTCAAATATTTCCCCTGACCCATTTACTGACAGCGGCAAGAAAGATCATGAATGACGGAGCAGGACTATTGGAGGTAAGTTCGGAAATCACCATTCTTATTGGGATGACTGTATTTTTTCTTGTGTTAAGCGCTTCCTTGTTTTCGTGGAATAAATAGGGGGAGGCAGGCTGGACCATATTATATATTTTGTGTCCTGCCAGCGGCGGGATGATCTCAACACCGAAATGGGGCTGGAGGGGGAGGTGTTGAAACATTTGTTATGCGTATACGATTAAGCAGCTCCTATTTTTTTTTGTGGAATAATTTCCCGGATAAAGTTGGTTACATGAAAAATAGTAACGGTCTTGCTTAAAGTAAGTGCGGCTAAAATAATAACAAGCCACCATATACCGGAAGTAACTCCTTTGGATATGTCAAATATCAAAAGGCCCGCCAAAACAAAGAGAGCGATTTCGATGATGGCTGACAGCATTCCCAGGAAATATTGCCGGACATAGAAATATCCTCCGCCTGGAGTTAAGATTGAAAGTAATTTAGCTGTAATCCCGGTTTTAAACTTAAGTTTGCATTTCACACATTGATTATTGACCGGTTGGAGAATGGAGACGCATCGCGGACACATGTTCGTTCGAACAGTCGCACCTTCTAACTTCCCTTTTATGGGAATACTTTTCAGCAGTTCATTGATTCTTTTTCTTTCTTTTCCGGCGAAGCCGATGAATCTTTCTGACAGACCCAATTTTAAAAAGGTGACGGTCAGGGCGCTGCCGTTTAAACTGATTGATCTGCAGTGTTTATAAATGATCTGGGAGATGATATATCGATAAGAGTAGATCGGCGTTGTGGGGACATGAAATATCCGTTTATTTGTAAAAATGAATAGAGATCGCTTTAAGTATATAAAGAACCATCCAATGATATATTTTTCAAACGAAGTCAGCGGAGAATATCCGGTTGTGATCAACAATACCTTTTCGTCATTTTCCAAAAAGGGCTTAATAAAGGGAATCTTTATGACCAGCTTTCGCTGCCGTTTTTCAATTCCTTTTTTGTATAACCGTTTATGGTTTGTAAAAAGTACGCTGCGATCGACAGGAATACCGAATATTTTTTCTCTTACGATACCGATTGGTCCATTTGGTTTTTTTCCAACCACCTGATCTTGCTCCTTTCAAAATAAAATTCTGACATCGACTGGTTCAGATCATGCGCGTTAGGTGCCCGGATGATCCGCGGGACTTCATCAGCCGTTTGTTTTTATATGTTCAGAGATCACCGGAATGATTTCTTTCATTGCCCCTTGGAGTAATTGCATGAGCATTTTTTTATTAACACCGGGTGAGGGCAGAGTTTTTTTTGTCATTTTAATAAAAAAACTTTTTTTTAGTGTGCTTTTTTCACCCTTTGTAATTTCCAGGTTTATTTTCATTGTGGCCAGATATTCGGATAATGAACCCTGTTTGATATATGCTTCACTGAATGAACCGGTTATCACGTAATCTGTGTCAAAAGCATATTTTTTATCATGATAGTCAACTTTACAGCCGCTTTTTTTAAGTTCCTGGTATAGTGCACGAGATATCCATTCGGCAACCGAGCTGCTTGTATAAAAAATGATTCCTTTACTGCTTCTTCCAATCGCTTTGCTGTTACGTTTGTCATCAAGCGCAACAAGAGAAATACTGTTTTTACAGCCGTAAACATCGATATTCGCAAGGTTGTAACGAAGGACTATCGTATTTCTTCCGCAGCTCATCAATGTAAGCATGCCGATCAGAATAAAGAGACGCACGATGTTTAAACGATTCATTTTTTGTCCTCCCATATGATTACGGGTTGATGATTTCAGCCAATCGCTTATATTAACCTGTTTTTGTAGCTCAAAATGAAACATGAGTCAAATACCAGTTGCATATTTGTTCATTTTTTTTCTATGATCATACAAATATTTCTAAATTTTGTTTATCATGTACAAATAAATGCATTTATTGCAAAATAATATACAGAGAATATGACTGAAAATAATATAATCAAAAAAATTAAAACCCTCGAAACCCTTTTTCCAGGGGCTATGATTGTTGACCAATATGCTGTTCGCGGTGAAATCAAACGTATTAAACAATTCTTGCGTGGCAAAATGTCGGACAAAAAGATTGGAAAGAGGATTCAAGGGGTTGAAAAAAAACTTTTATTTTCAGTAGACAGGAAAAACCGGCGCCTGGAACATTACCCGAAATATACTGATGTAAATGACCTGCCGATTTTCGCGAAAAAGAATGAAATAATAGAAGCCATTTCGAACCATCCGGTAGTCATCATATCCGGTGAAACAGGTTCCGGAAAAACAACGCAGATACCAAAGTTCTGTCTGGCTGCCGGACGAGGAACGGGTGCGTTGATCGGCTGCACACAACCCCGGAGAATAGCAGCCACTATGGTTGCCCGCCGTATTGCCCAGGAAATGGGGGAGAAAATCGGCCAGTCTGTTGGCTACAAAATCAGATTTAAGGAGCGAACCGGCCCGAACCAGTTCATCAGGATAATGACAGATGGTATTCTACTGGCTGAGGCTCAGCATGATTCCTGGTTAAGCGAATATGATACCATTATTGTGGATGAAGCCCATGAACGAAGTTTAAACATAGACTTTGTTCTGGGGATATTAAAAAAGCTTTTATCAAAGCGCAAGAATCTTAAGCTGGTCGTTACCTCAGCCACTATTGATACTGAGAAATTTTCAAAGGCGTTTCATAACGCACCGATCATTGAAGTTTCCGGGCGCATGTATCCTGTAGAAGTGCGATACGCTGGAACGGAAAACGAAATCGCTAAGAAATCCAAAAAAGAAATTGAAGAACAGAACCATATTGATATGGCAGTGGAGTCTGTTGAAAAACTGGCAGCGGAATCAGTTTCAGGAGATATTCTGGTTTTTATGCCGACAGAGCAGGATATATTAGAAACCTGCGATTTGCTGAAGGGAAGATTTGATACACAGGCAAAAGTCCTGCCCATGTTCGCAAGGCTTACAGAATCGCAGCAAAAAAGGGTGTTTAAAAGGTCACCGGGCAGAAAAATAATTGTGGCCACCAATGTCGCTGAGACATCTTTAACCATTCCTGGAATAAAGTATGTGGTCGATACAGGTCTGGCACGGATTTTACAGTATAATGCAAGATCACGCACCGCTTCACTTCCGGTTGTTCCGGTATCCAGGAGCAGCGCGGACCAGAGAATGGGTCGATGCGGAAGGATCGAGTACGGTATCTGCATTCGACTGTTTTCTGAAGAGGATTACAAAGCAAGGCCGCTTTTTTCTATGCCTGAAATTTTAAGATCAAGTCTGGCCGAAGTCATCCTGAGAATGATCGCATTGAAACTGGGAGATATTTCCGCCTTTCCTTTTATTGACAGGCCTGCCGACAAGAACATAAAGGACGGATATGAACTGCTTAAAGAACTTGGTGCGATAAAGGAGCCTAAAAGAGATGGACGGATCGTAAACGTTTTTTCCTTAACGGCAAACGGCAGGCTGATGGCTAAAATCCCGATTGATCCCAGGTTGTCACGGTTGCTTATTGAAGCAAGGGAACAAAGATGCCTGTACGAAATGATAATCATTTCATCAGTGCTAAGTATCCAGGATCCGCGTGAACGTCCTGCTGAGAAATCCCGGGAAGCGGACAGGACACATGAAATATTTAATGATACTTCATCAGATTTTTTGACTTATCTAAATATTTGGAGAAAATATCATGAAACCAAAGAAAGAATAAAAAGTACAAACCAGTTGAAAAAATTCTGCAGGGAACATTTTCTTTCATTCAGGCGCATGCGGGAATGGTGTGATATTCATTCCCAGATAAAAGCCATTCTCAAAGAGCATGGTATAAAAGTGAGCCGAAAACCCTCCACCACTGATCCAAAACTGCGTTATGAAAGGATCCACAAATCGGTTTTATGCGGATTTCTTTCAAATATCGCTGTCAAAAAGGATAAATTTATTTATAAGGCAGCCAAGGGGCGTGAAGTAATGATTTTTCCCGGGTCGTCGATATTTGATAATGCCGGCCCATGGATAACTGCGGCTGAAATGGTGGAAACTTCCAGGCTGTTCGCCAGAACAGCAGCCAATATCGATCCAGGCTGGCTTGAAGAGCTCGGTAAAGATCAATGCCGGTATACTTATCTAAACCCTCACTGGGAAAGGAATCGTGGAGAGGTGGTTGCGTCTGAGCAGGTCAGCCTTTTCGGCCTGATCATTGTCCCTGGCAGATCCGTTTCCTTTGGCAGAATAAATCCGGAGGAGGCTAAGGAAATTTTTATCCGTAGCTGTTTAATTGAGAATGATGTGAAACAACCGCTGCCGTTTATGAAAAACAATAAATATCTGGTGGACCATATCCAGGGTTTGGAAGATAGGATCAGAAGACGTGATGTACTTGTCAGTGAAGAAGATATGGTTCAGTTTTACATGGAAAAACTTGATATCGTATACGATATCCGGACATTAAAGAACATGATTAAAAAAAAAGGAGGAGATTCTTTTCTTCGAATGAAAAAAGAAGATCTTTATGTATACAGGCCCGATAAAGAATTGCTGTCGCAATTTCCGGACAGAATCGATCTGGGTTCAAATGCCTTTGATTGTAAATACAGTTTTGAGCCCGGTAAACAATCTGATGGTGTGACCGTCAGGGTGCCTTTGAATGCAGTATCGACGGTACACGCGGAAGATGCCGACTGGATTGTTCCGGGTTTATTCAAAGAAAAGGTCACCGTCCTTATTAAAGGGCTTCCAAAAGAATACAGGAAAAAACTGGTACC